>JANOSQ010000101.1:0-7833 GCA_031415915.1 Fimbriiglobus sp.
TGCGAAACCCGCCGCAGGAATGAAGAACCTTCGGTGAACAGCGGAGCTCACCTTCGTCCGGCGGCGGGTTTCGCAGACTCAACCCGCCCTACGGGTTCAGTGAAATTCCAACAACCTCCGAGAATCGTTGCTACACCCCACCCGTTCGCGGAGCGAACGGCGACACTCGCCCATGGCCATTCGCAAACGGACCGTCGGCATCAAGGCTCATTTCCCGGATTGCGATTTCGCCCGTTGCTGAGCACGCCCCCCGGCAATATCGTCTCCACCAGAGCGAACAGCCATCCACCGCCGCGGATTCCACCGCCGACGGGCCACAGCACGGGAGGCGAGCGTGTCGGTTATCGAAGTCAAAGACCTCTACAAATCCTACGGCGGGATCGAAGCACTCAAAGGAGTGTCGCTGAAAGTCGCTCCGGGGCAGATTTACGGTCTGCTCGGCCAAAACGGCGCCGGCAAATCGACGCTGATCAAGATCCTGCTCGGCATCGTCCGGATCACCAGCGGCGATGCGTTCCTTCTCGGATACCCCGCCGGAACGACGGAAATCCGCAAAAAAGTGGGCTACCTCCCCGAAGATCACTCGTTCCCCGGTTACCACACCGGCGAATCGCTCTTGCATTTCTACGGCGAGCTTTACGGGATGAACCGGCCGGATCGCATCAAGCGCATCGCCGAATCGCTCGACATCGTCGGCCTCGGCAAGCGCGGAGCGTCGAAGATCAAGACGTACTCCAAGGGGATGAAGCAGCGACTCGGGATCGCCCAGTCGTTCTTCCACGACCCCGAAGTGATCTTCCTCGACGAACCGACCGACGGCGTCGACCCGGTCGGCCGCAAGGAAATCCGCGAACTGCTCGCCACCCTGCGCGACGAAGGCCGGACGATCTTCGTCAACTCGCACTTGCTCCCCGAAATCGAACTGATGTGCGATCGCGTCGCGATCATGCACAAAGGCGAAATCGTCCGCACCGGCACGGTCGCCGAATTGACGAAAACCTCCGAGCGCTACAGCATCACCCTCGCGCCGGGAACCGCGTTCCCGGTCGGCGATGTCAAAGGGATGGGGTTCAATGTCGAACCGGACGGCGAAGAGACCCACATCGAACTCAAGGCGGGGCAGTCGATCGATTCGGTCCTCGATTACCTCGCGTCGAAGTCGCTGCGGTTGCGCAGCGTGAACGAATCGAAACAAACTCTCGAAGACATTTTCATGAGCTTGGTGGAGAACGCCGAACGCGGCAACGCGAAGCGCGGCGTCCGCGTCGCCCGGGCCGTGTCCACCGCTCGGAGGGCCGATTGATGCGCACGTTCCTGGCGATCCTCAGGGATTCCTACAAAGAAGCGGTCAGCGGCTGGCTCCTCCAGACGATGATGATCCTCGCCGTCCTGTTCATGGTCTTCATTCTGAGTCTGTCGTACCGCCACGTGCCGCCGGAAGAGGCGATCACCAAGCAGTTCAACATTCTGAACATCGTGTATCAGAACAACACCGATCTCGGCAAACCGAACTTCAAAGTCGAAAACTTCAAGCAGACCACGGCCGGCAGCTATTGGCGGAGCGACTACCAATTCGAGGTCGTGCTGCGCTGCCCGGACGAGGCCTCGCTCAAGAAGGCGATGGACATGCCCGGTTTCCCGAGCACGGCGACTGCGCAAACGCACTTCATGAAGGAAGTCATCAACTTCAAGGAGATCGAAGGCAAGGTCGTCAAGGCGACGCCGCCGAACGAACACCGAATCGGCTACGTGAGCCACGATACCAACGTCGAGGACGGGATGTCTTGGCCGTCGTACCCGAAGATCCTTTTCGGCATCGAACTCGACGTCTTCCGGATTTCGCCGCGGTCGATGGTCTACCGCTTGGAAAAGAACATCTTCGGTGACTTCGGGATGCTCGCGGGGCTGATCATCTCGGTGATCGTGACCGCCGGGTTCATCCCGAACATCCTCCGCAAGGGCGCCCTCGATCTGTACATCTCCAAGCCGCTCGGCCGCGCCCAACTCCTGCTCATGAAGTATTTCGGGGGGTTGGTCTACGTCGTCTTGCTCGGCTCGTTCACGATCTTCGGGATTTGGGTCGTCATCGGCCTCAAGACGGGAGTTTGGTCGTCCGGCTTCCTGATGATGATCCCCGTCACGACGTTCTACTTCGCACTGCTCTACGCCATCTCCACGCTGGCGGCGGTGTTGACCCGGAACAACTTGGCGACGATCCTGATCACGCTGTTCGTCTGGGCGCTCGTCACGGGCGTCGGCTACGCCCACGAAAGCGTGGAACAGATCAACGAAGCCGGCAAGAAACGCATCATCGAAGTGAAGAAGCAGCAGGGCGAAGCGGGGGCCAGCGAGGAAGAAATCAAGGCGACGCAGCCCATCGACAGCATTTGGGAGAACGCGTTGTTCGGCGTCCGTCGGACACTGCCGAGAACATACGACGTCGATAAGCTCTCGGGTCGGATGATCGCGCAATCGGTTCTCTCCGAGTCGGAGTACAAGGCCAAAGAATTCGACACCGAACTCGGGGTTTCTTGGCCCGAAGTCCTGATCGTCTCCGTGCTTCAGATCGCCCTGTTCCTCGGGCTGTCGATCTTCATCGTCAGCAAGCGCGACGGTTGATCCGTCGCATCCGACGAAACCCGACGCCGCGGAGGTGCCCCCTCCGCGGCTTCGTTCGTTTAGAATGACCCCATGCCCCGCATCCGCCAACTCTCCTCCGATGTCATCACCAAAATCGCCGCGGGCGAGGTGATCGAACGGCCGTCGTCGGTCGTCAAGGAACTGCTCGAAAATTCCATCGATGCCGGGGCGTCCCGGATCGAGATCGACCTCGAACAGGGCGGCACCGAACTCATCCGCATCGTCGACAACGGCCACGGAATCGACGCCGAGGATTTGCCGCTGGCCTTCGCCAGCCACGCCACCAGCAAGCTCGTGACCGCCGACGATTTGTTCAACATCCACACCCTCGGCTTCCGCGGGGAAGCGCTCGCCAGCATCGGCAGCATCGCCCACGTCACGCTGCAATCGTGGCCGACGGGGGCGAGTCGCGGGCACGAAATCCGCTGCGAAGGGCACGCGCTCTCCGAGGTCAAACCGTGGGGCGGCTCGCCCGGCACGCGCATCGAAGTCCGGCACCTCTTCTACAACGTGCCCGTCCGCAAGAAGTTCTTGAAGTCCATCGGCACCGAACTCGGCCACGTCACGGAGACTGTCACCCGGCTGTCACTGGCGAACCCGTCGCTGCACCTCGTCCTCCGGCACAACGGCAAGATGGTCTACGACATCCCGGCCTCGGCGAATTTGAAGGACCGCATCGGCCTATTTTACGGGGCCGAAATCCGCGATGCGCTCTACGCCGTGGACAGCGGGCCGGGGCCGGTGTCGATGACCGGCTACATGGCCGACCCGAAGTGCGACCGCGGCAACGCCAAGCTGCAGTACTTGTTCCTCAACGGCCGGTGGTTTCGCGACCGCAGCCTCGGCCACGCCTTTCAAGAGGCGTACCGCGGACTGCTGATGACGGGCCGCTACGCCATCGGATTCTTGTACTTGAAGGTGCCGGCGAACACGGTCGATGTGAATGTTCACCCGACGAAGGCCGAGGTGCGCTTCCGCGAGAACGCCCTGATTTACTCGCTCGTCCGCAGCACGGTGAAGAATCGGCTGATGCAGGAGAACCTGATCCCGCAGTTGCGAATCCCGGAGCAAGAGCAAGAACCGCCGCGCGACTTCCGCGACTTTCTGCCACCGACGCAGTGGAGCTTGAATCCGCCGGAGACTCGGGTGCCGCAATCGCTCTTCTCGCCGCGCCGCGATGCGGCGGAGCAGACGCAGGCGCCGTGGGAAGAGTTGGATCGCGGGGCGATGATGATGCAGACCTCACCCCCCGGCCCCCTCTCCGAAGCGGAGAGGGGGGGCCAGAATTTCGAACCGCCCGAGTTGTTGAACCTGCCGGCGCTGTCGCCCGGGTCGGCGCTGCAGGTCCACGATTCGTACATCGTCCTCGAAACCAACGAGGGGATGTTGGTCATCGACCAGCACGCGCTCCATGAGCGCATCTTGTTCGAGCAACTCCGCAAGCGGATCCGCGATGGCCAGCTCGAAGTGCAGAAACTGCTGATCCCCGAGCCGATCGACTTGCCCGCGGAGCAGGCGGCCATCGTGTTCGACTTCAAGGATCAACTCGCGGAACTGGGGTTGGAGGTGTCCGAGTTCGGCGGCACCACGATCCTGCTGTCGAGCTACCCGACGCTGCTGTCGCGCCGGCCGCCGTACGAAATCCTGCAAGGGGTCATCGATTATCTGGTGTCGAAGGACCGCCCGCCGACGAAGGAGATCCTGCTCGACCACCTACTCGCGACGATGGCCTGCAAAGCCGCGGTGAAGGCCGGGGATCGGTTGACGCAGGAGGAAATCACTTACTTGCTGGAACTGCGGAAAATGGCCGAGGATTCGCACCATTGCCCGCACGGCCGGCCGACGACGCTGCTGTTCAGCCGCAAGCAACTCGACAAGCAATTCGGGCGGACGTGACTGGTCACAGGTCGTCTTCGGTGAGGTAGTCCTGCGCGGCGTGGCGGATTTTGACGATCTCCACGGTCGCGTCGTCGTATTGGAACAAGATGCGATAGACATGGGGACGCCGGCCAACCAATCGGCATTTCAAAGTCCGACCAAGCGAGCCGGATTCGTCGGCTTCGGGCCATTGTTGGGCATTGTTGGCCAGTTTTTGGATCGCCGCCTCGACTCGCTTTCGCCATTTTTGAGCAGACGCATCGGACACGTTGTCCGCGATCGACCGGGCGGTTCTGGCCATGTCACGGAGGACGTTCTGGGGGATCTCTACGCTGCGTGTCATGGCAATTTCCCGTTCGGGGGGGTTGCCCAGCCCATTTCGGCATCGAGAGCGGCGAACGCCTGATCGACAGTCATACAGGGAACGCCCGCGTCCAACTCCGCAATGCGCATCCGCAGGTCTGCGATGTGATCGTCCCAACTTTCTCGAGGCGGATGGTACGGGTGTTCGAAGTCCTCCCATTCCTCGACTTGCAGGCTCACCATCCGCGTCCCCTCCGGCAAGTCGGTCGGCGTATCGAGTTCGAGCCGGCCGTTCACAATCGTCCCGAGCAGCTTCATGAGAAGTCCCCTAGAGTTTCTTCCAGTGTACCAACGGGGTCGGACCCCGCAAATACTCGATCCGCGCCGCCGATTCTGCTATCGTAATTCGGACGCACCGGAGACCCCGCCATGCCGCGCCCGATTCTTTTCGCCATCCTCGTCCTGCTCCTCATCACGGCCCGCCCCGCCCCCGCGGTCATCAAGGTGCTCACGCCGCTGAGCAAGGTCGTCAACGTCCAACTCATCTTCGTCGCCGAGGTCGAGAAGGTCGATGCGGAGAAGCCATCGGTGATCTTCAAACTCACCGAGAACCTCAAGGGGAAGAGCAAGATCGAACGCCTGCCCGTGAATCTGACGGGCGATACCTTCGCCAAGCAAGACGGCCATTTGAAGGTGATGCTCGACCGGCTCGCGGAGGGTCGCAAGCTGATTCTGTTCGTTTCGGAGCGGGACGGGAAATACGCCGCGTTCGGGTTCCTAGAAGGCACTTGGTTCCAGATGAACGGCACCACCGACGAAGAGACCAAAGCGGTGCGGTGGGCCTTCCTCCACGCCGAACCCTACTTCCGCCGGACGTTCAAAGGGAGCACGGCCGAGTTGAAAGCCGTGCTGGCCGACGCCCTCGCCGGCAAGAAGAAACCGCCCGAACCGAACGAGGACGAACCGCACGGCTACGGGCCGACGGTCGAAGAGGAGAAGAAGAAGCAGGACGAACCGCAAGCGAACGGCCGGCCCCAGCCGGCCGGTTTCGTTTCGGGCCCGCTCTTCGGCGTGATCCCGACAGTGGTCTTCATCGGGCCGTTGGCGATCCTCGCGGCCATCTTCCCGAACGTCTTCGCCGGCCTCGCCAGCGGCTTGCAGCGCTGGCGGGTCTTCCTCGTCGTCACGAGCATCAACAGCACGCTGGCGGCGATCTACTACTTCGTCCGGTCGCACCTGCCCGATGCCTGGTACGTGTCCGAAACCACCTTCACGGCGGCGCTGCTGGCGATCACCGGACTCGGCCTCGTCGTCGCCGGCAAACGCTACCGCATCGTCGCTCAAGAAGAACCGCGTCACACGGAACCGCCGACCGTCCGTACGCTGCTCACGCTCGCCGCCTTCGCCGCGGGCACCGCTTTGCTCTTACTCGGCATCGGCTGGTTCTTCGGCTATCCCGAGTTGTTCAACATCCCCGGTCGGGAGATGACCGCCGCGGGGGTGGGACTGATCTTGGCGACACTCTACACCGGATACCGGATCGTCACGGCGGACGACGACGTCGGCCCGGAACCGATCCGCATGAGCGTGGCCGGGGAATCGGCGGGCCTAGTCGGGATGTTCCTCTTCGGCTTCGCCATGCTGATGCTGAATTGGCCGGGCGTCGGCAAGATCATCGTCACCGGCGAACTCGGCGACGCGGCCGCGGCGGTGACGGAAGACACGCCGGTGTTGACCGATGCGGCCATCTGGTACGAAACGGCCGAGATCGAGAAAGTGATGACCGGCGTCTGCTTCACGGCGGACTCGGCCTACTTCGGCGGCTACTTCAGAACGGCCGGCTCATTCGTCGATGGGGTGGTTGTCTGCGTCGACCGTTCCACGGGCTTGCTGAGGTGGAAGTACACCGGTTCGACAGTGAAACAGATCTTCTGCACCCCGGTCGCCGCCGATGGTCGCGTCTATTTCGGCGAAGGGCTGCACGAAAACGCCGACTGCAAGTTGTATTGTTTGGACGCCCTCTCCGGTACGGAGTTATGGACGTTCACGACCAAGAGCCACACCGAAGGAACGCCGTGCGTCGCGGACGGTAAAGTCTTCTTCTCGGCGGGGGACGACGGCCTGTACTGCCTCGATGCCGTCAGCGGGAAGGAAGTCTGGCACTACCGGGGCAAAGAGCAAAACATTCACATCGATACGCCGGTGATCGTGGCCGACGGCAAACTCTACGGGGGCAGTGGCTACAACACATTCGCCGTGTTCTGCCTCGATGCCAAAACCGGCGAGCAGATCTGGCGGAAGGAAACACCGCTGCGATCGTTCGGTTCGCCGCTCGTCGCCGGTAAGAGGATCGTTTTCGGCCTCGGCACCGGAGCGCTCCTCAGCGACTTGTCAACCGAGCGGGAACCGAGCCAACCCCGCGAAAAAGTGGCCGCGGGGATGGTGCTCTGCCTCGACCGCTCGACCGGCGATGAAGTTTGGAAGTTCGAGTTGTCCCGTTCGGTTCACACGCAGATTTGCGCCGATGCCGGGGCGGTTTACTTCGGCTCGCGCAACGCAAAGCTCTATGCCCTCAACCGCGCGACCGGCAAAATGATTTGGAACTTCGACCTCGGCACGCCGATGGTCACGGGGCCGACCATCGTGAGTTACTCGGCCGGGCGGTACACCGCGGCGCTCTACGCGGTCACGCAGGACGGCCGCGTCTATTGCCACGACCCCAAGGACGGCAAGATCCACTGGACGCGGAGCATCCGCGAGGCGACCGGCCGCTCGGCGGAAGTGATGTCGCAACCGGTCTGGTTGCCGGCGGGCGACGAGGGCCGTGTCCGGCACCTCTACATCCCGACGTCGCTGCGGAAGCCGAACAACGCCGAGGAGACCGGCGGCTTGGTGCGGTTCATCGACGAACTGCGGGAGTGAGTACAATGCCGACGCGGGGCCTTAGCTCAACGGTCAGAGCAGGGGACTCATAATCCCTTGGTTCTCGGTTCGAATCCGAGAGGCCCCATT
>JANOSQ010000102.1:0-4010 GCA_031415915.1 Fimbriiglobus sp.
GCCAGCAAGCCGGACGCGAAGCTGCTGCCGGGCGAACTCGCGGCATGGGCATCGCTGTGCAACCTGCTGTTCAACACGGACGAAGCGCTGAGCAAGGAGTGAACGTCGAACCGAGTCGCTCACTCCCGCTTCCGCCACAACTGACGCCGTTCCATGACCCCCGCCGACATCGACCGCCTGACCGCCGCGTGGAATGCCCTCCCGTGGCGCCTCCTCCCCGAACGCACCCTTTCCCCCGCGCTCAACGTCGCCCTCGACGAAGCGCTGCTCGCGTCCGGCCCGTCGCTGCGATTCTGGGGTTGGGGTTCGCCCGCCGTCGTCCTCGGCCGCTGCCAGTCGGTCGCCAACGAAGTCGATCCTGACGGCGCCCGCGAACTCGGGATGCGAGTCGTCCGGCGCATCAGCGGCGGCGGGGCGATGTTCGTCCAACCGCACGGGGCCATCACCTATTCCCTGATCCTGCCCGAAGCGCTGCTGGACGGTCTGAGCCTCCGCCAGAGTTACGAAGTCTGCGACGGGTGGGCCGTGCTCGCCCTGCGCGGGATGGGCATCGACTGCTTCTATCAACCGGTCAACGACATCGCCTGCGAAGCGGGGAAGATCGCCGGCGCCGCCCAAGCCCGCCGGCGCGGCATCGTGCTGCATCACACCACGCTGGCCTACGCGCTGGACAACGCCGAGATGCGGCGCGTGCTGCGCATCGGCCGCGAAAAGTTGAAGGAGAAAGGCGTCGCCAGCGCGGAGAAGATCGTAGCCCCGCTGAATTTGCAGACGAGCCTGAGCCGCGCCTCCATCGCGCAGCGATTGCTTGCGGGGTTTCAAAATCGGTACGGCGGCGCGACCGGCACGTTGACCGAGGAGGAGTTGTCGAAGGCGGAAGACTTGGTGGAAACGAAGTACGGAACCGCCGAGTGGACGCACGATTTCGAGTGAGGCACCATCAATTCCTGTTACTTCTGTAGAGTTTCCCCACATGAGGGTGCATGGCGGTGTGTCGTCGCTTAGCCATTCCGCGACCATATCGCGTCGCAACAACCGTGGATGGGGGTTACGCATGTCCGAGTTCAACACGACCGAGACCATGGAGACCGTGAAATCTGCACCCGAAACGGGCCCGGCAGACTTCGTTCCCCAATGGGGAGCAAACGCCCCGCGGGGCGGAAAGCAAGTGGTCAACCGCGGCCTCGGTGTCACCGGCGTGCCGGTGCGGTACAATTGCCCGCCGGAAATCAGTTTGATCACGCTGGTTTGCCTATAATCCCAAAAGGCCATTCCCGACACCCGGCATCGGCATGTCATGATCGATCGCATCTACGTCCACAATTACCGCTGTCTCGAGAATTTCTCGCTCGATCTGGCCGGTCGCTCCTCGGCGCTGTTGATCGGTAGGAACGGGGCGGGCAAGTCAACGATCCTGGAATGTCTCAGACTTTTTCAGAATATTTGCCGGGGTTCGAATCGCGTCGGCGAGCGCATCTCCAAGTCGGATTTCACCCGTAATCGTACCGAAGATCCCATACGGTTCGAAGTGGAACTCACTTTGGCGAAACGGCGATTCAAATATGCGTTGTCGTTTGAATGGTTGCCCAATGGGAATGAGGCTCGTGTTTTGGATGAAAGCCTCGCGGTCGACGGGATAGACATCTTCACCCGGCACCATAAACGCATCCAACTCGCAGGCGGATATAGTTTCGGCCTCGACTGGAGCACGGTAGCGCTCCCGGTCATCGAGGAGTCGCACGAAGGGCGGGCGATTCAGGATATCAAGGCGTTTTTTGCCTCGATGATTCTCATTTCGCCAATTCCTTCGACGATGACGGGATTTGCCGAAGAGCCATCTTTGCAATTGTTTCACGACGCGGCAAACTACGCGTCCTGTTTGCGGGGGCTCTTTGGGAAAAAGCCCGCATCATACAACGAATTCGATACCTACGTGAAATCGGTGCTTCCCGATTTTTCAACCGTTGAAAATATCGAACGCGGCGAGAGTGGCACCCAGCTGTTCGTAGAATTCGAGCAGATGAATCCAAAGCGCAACCTCCGAATCGAGTTCAAATCACTTTCGGACGGCGAAAAATGCTTCTTCCTATGCGCCTATATCATCGCATTCAATCAAGTAGGGTCGGGTGTTTTTTGCATGTGGGACGAGCCCGATAACCACCTCGCGCTTTCAGAAGTGGGCCAGTTCATCACCGGTTTGCGAAAGATGAATCATCGCGGCGGGCAATTCCTCGCGACATCGCACCACCCGGAAACCATTCGCAAGTTTTCGGATGAGACGACGTTTGTATTAACACGGCAATCGCATCTGGATCCGACGGTTATCAGGCCGCTCAGCGAACTCGCCTACGCTGGCGATCTCATCAACGCGTTGATCCGCGACGAGATCATCGGATGAATAAATACCTCCCCCATCTTCTGGTAATCCCGGAAGACGACGAAGACCGCCAAATTGCCGACGGCTTTGCCAATCACTTCAAGGTCGATCAGACTCGCATCAAAGTCGAAAACGTAGCTGGTGGCTGGCGCAATGTGCTGAAGCGATTCCAAGATGAAATTATCCAATATCTTCGGCAATACACCAAGGGGCATGCGCTGTTGCTCATCGACTTCGACGGCGAATTCGACGACCGGATCGTGATGTGTCAACAAACGATTCCCCAAGACGTAAAAGCCCGAGTCTTCGTCGTAGGTGCCCTATTTGAACCCAAAGATTTGAAATCTGATTTGAAACTCCATTGCGAGGCCATCGGGGAAGCTTTGGCCAACGATTGCGATTCCGGCACGCTCACACACTGGAACCACGCACAACTCCAGCATAACGATGACGAACGACTCCGACTGATGCAGTCAGTTAAGGAGTTCCTTTTCTGACGCCCATTGGTTCCTTCAACCCCGCCGACATCGACCGCTTGACCGCCGCGTGGAACGCCCTCCCGTGGCGCCTCCTCCCCGAGCGGACACTGTTCCCGGCGCTCAACGTCGCCCTCGACGAAGTGCTGCTCGCGTCCGGCCCCTCGCTGCGATTCTGGGGTTGGGGTTCGCCCGCTGTCGTGCTCGGCCGCTGCCAGTCGGTCGCAAACGAAGTCGATCCCGTCGGCGCCCGCGAACTCGGGATGCGAGTCGTCCGGCGCATCAGCGGCGGCGGGGCGATGTTCGTCCAACCGCATGGCGCCATCACCTATTCCCTGATCCTGCCCGAGGCGCTGCTCGAAGGCCTGAGCCTCCGGCAGAGTTACGAACTCTGCGATGGTTGGGCCGTGCTCGCCCTGCGCGGGATGGGCATCGACTGCTTCTATCAGCCGGTCAACGACATCGCCTGCTCTGCGGGGAAGATCGCCGGCGCCGCCCAAGCCCGCCGGCGCGGCGTCGTGCTGCACCACACCACGCTGGCCTATTCGTTGGACAACGCCGAGATGCGGCGCGTGTTGCGCATCGGCCGCGAGAAGCTGAAGGACAAGGGCGTCGCCAGCGCGGCGAAGGTGGTGGCACCCCTGAATTTGCAGACGAACCTGAGCCGCGACACCATCGCACAGCGATTGCTCGCAGGGTTTTGCAATCGGTACGGGGGGGTCGTTGGTGCGTTGACCGAGGAGGAATTGGCGGTAGCGAAAGACTTGGTGGAATCGAAGTATGCAACCGCGGAGTGGACGCACGAGTTCGAGTGAGGCACCTCAATTCCCCCCGTACACCAACGCCATCAATTCGTTCCGGGTCATCGGGTTCGTTTTGAACAGGCCGCGCATGGCGCTCGTGATCGTCTTCGCGCCGGGTTTCTTCACGCCGCGGATCGTCATGCACATGTGGCTGGCTTCCAGAATCACGCCGACGCCGCGCGGTTGAAGCTCGTTCATAATCAGGTCGGCGATCTGCTCCGTCATCCGCTCTTGCACCTGCGGCCGGCGGGCCACGGCATCCACGACGCGCGCCAGTTTGCTCAGGCCGATGACCTTGCCGTTCGGCAGATAGCCGATGTGGGCTTGTCCCAAGAACGGCACCAAGTGGTGCTC
>JANOSQ010000103.1:0-7493 GCA_031415915.1 Fimbriiglobus sp.
TGGTGACGATCAACACGCCGGTCGCGGTCGCGGCTCCGGCCCGTTCGAGCACTTCCGATTGCCGGCAGTCGCCTTGGAGAAATGCGACCCCTATCAAACGGGGGTCGTCGGCTTTCGCTTTCAGGTCGATGACGGTGACCGCAGTGCCCGCGGCCTTCAGCGAATCGAGCACGCGCCAACCGACTTGGCCCAAGCCGCAGAGCAAGACCGTGCGGGTCATCGGCGAATCTCCATTGCGTCGGTTCGCGTTTCGTCCGGATAATCAAGCTATCCCTCGGGTGGTCATTCGGGAAAGCCGGCCATGGATTTGGACGACAAAGTCTGCCTCTGCTTCCGCGTCTCGAAGCGCAAGCTGGTGAACTACCTGCGGCGGGAGCTCCCGCGCGTGCCGAGCCAGCTTTCGGAGTGCGGCGGGGCCGGCACGGGTTGCGGCTGGTGCATTCCATTTTTGAAGCAACTCTTCCGGCAGGAGATGGCCGACGGCATCGACGGGGAAGTTTCGGCGCTGACGGCGGCGGAATACGCGCGTCGGCGGGCTTCCTACATTCGCATCGAAAAAAAAATTCCGCCCCCCGGAGCCGAGCCGCTCCCGGACGACGCGAATCCGATGTGAAAATTGACGGCCGGATGCGAAGCTTTTCCGTTCCCATCTCACAAGCGCGCTCAGCTCCGATTGCATTTTCGCGCCCCGCTGGAATCGCCACGCGCGGCCCTGTGCCGGCTGGGGAAACTCTGCGGGTTGCGCATTTGACGACCGGCGGAATGCGATCTAGGGTTCCGGCGTAGATGGTCGCCGGTTGGTTCGGTACGGGATCGACGCAGCAGCCCAGTTCTCCCGCAGCGATGCGGGGGAGCGAAACCTTGCCCGGGCATCACGGTTGCCGCTGTCGCCGCCGCAAACGAACCGCCGAGCGCTCGTCGCTACGGAGAAATGACCATGGTACGGACGGCGGTACGCCGCGCGGTCCAGTTCCTCAAGCGCGAGGATGGCCCCACCGCGGTGGAATACGCCGTCATGCTCGCCCTCATCGTGGTGGTGTGCGTAGTCGCCATCACCACCATCGGGCAAAACACGACGGCGGTGTACAGCAACGACGTTTTGAAGTCCGGATTGCAACCCTCGTGACCCTTTCGGTCGCGGGTTACTCGTACTCGGCTCCGGGCCTTTCGCCCGAGAGTTGATCGGTCGGATGTTTTTTCACAACCTTTCGAGGCCAGTCCCATGCGTTCCATGACCCAGTCGATCGTCAAGTTCCTGAAGCGCGAAGATGGCCCGACGGCCGTCGAGTACGCCGTCATGCTCGCCCTCATCGTGGTCGTCTGCATCGCCGCCATCACCGCCATCGGCGGCGCGTCGAACCAGACCTTCAGCCAAGTCGGCTCGGCCATCAAGCCGAGCTGACCCGCGAATGCGAGATCGGAAACAACCGGAAGCCGGGCCATTTTTGGCCCGGCTTCTTTCGTTTCCGCGTTCTAGGGTTGGGCCGTACTGTTGTCCCCCTCAGAGGAAGTCCGCACATGGCGAATCCTGTCTTGGCCGCACCGGCCCCCACCGCGGCCGACGATTCCCTCGGGATCGACCGCGCCTTCGTGATTTCGATGGCCCGCATCCCGGTCTTGGCCGCCGCGTGGGTGGCTCTCGCTTGGGTCGCCCACCTGATCTGGGTCCAAGTCGGCCCGACCGAGTACGGCAACCTCGGGCCGATGATCGTCCTCGCCTTCGGGATGATCGTCGCCGCGGCGATCGACGGCTACGCATTCAAAGTCCCCAACTGGCTCACGCTCTCGCTCGTCGTCAGCGGCTGGTACATCGGCATCCTGCACGACCTCGGCGTGAACATCGTCCCCGGCTTCAGCGCCGAAATCTCCGGCGGTTTCGCCTCCGCCTTGCTCTGCACGGCCCTCGGCTTCGTGTTGCTCTTCCCCATGCTGTTCATCCAAGGGATGGGGCAGGGGGATGTGAAAATGCAAATGGGCTTCGGCGCATGGATCGGGGCCTTCTTCGGCCTCGGCGTCGGCGCCTCGGTCGTCATCTGGGCCTTCTGCATCGGGGCCATCGTCGGCGGCGTCTTCGGGATCGTGATGATGTTCGCCCGCCGGCAATTCGGCAAGAACGCCGAGAATTTCCGGGCCATCATGGGCGACTTGCAAATGCTCGTCACCGACGGCCCGAGCAAAGCCGCCGCGCGGGCGAACACCCGCCGGCCCTCGTGGGTCCGCCTCCCTTACGGTGTGCCGCTCTGCGTCGGCTTCTTGGGTTACCTCTGGTATCGCCTGATTCTGGCGGCTTAATTCCGAATTCCGCACTCCGAACTCGAAACGCCCCTGCCGAATCGGCGGGGGTGTTGCTTTTGGGAAACTGGTCAAACTCCGGGGGATCGACACGACCGGAATAATTGAAGCATCCGGGGGGGTTCGGTCGAAAGAGGTGGTGTGTCAATCCCCGTTACCAAACGTAAACCCGGCGAGACGAGAAAAAACGTTTCGATGCAGACTTCTTGCGAAATGCGAACTTCGTACTAGGGTTGGTTGCTCGATCGAACGGCGGGGTCACTCGCCGCTTCCCGTCCGAGCCATCACCCTGCGGAATTCGTCGGCCCGGCCGCAGGAACACACGGTCTCCACACCGGGGCACTCCGTAGCTCCGCTCCGGAAAACAGGTGGTGATCGGGCCGCGGTCGCAAACGTCTCCGGGGGGATGGCCAGTGAAACAGAAGAATATTTTGCTCGTGGCGGTGGCGGTGGTGTGCGGGTTGATCGCGGCCTTCTTGACCTCCCAAATGGGGGCGAAGGGCAAGCGGCAAGAAGTCGAAATGGTCGAAATTCCGGTGGCGAACGGCGACCTGCCCGTGGGCACGAAGCTCAAGGCGGACGAGATCGGAAAGTTCGTCGTGATGAAACCGATGGCCAAGGACGCGGTGCCGCAAGTGTACGTCGAACAGACCGATTTCTTGAAGGACAAGCGGCTGACCCGGACGGTCCGCACCGGCGAGCCGTTCAACCCGAACGACGTGACCACCAACGGGTTTTTGAACCCGCCGGAAGGCCACAGCGTGATGTCGGCCAGCATGTCGACGGTCGAAGCGGCGAGCGGGTTCATCGGGCCGGGTGCCCACGTGGACATCATCGCCTCGGTGCAATTGAAGAAGTCGCAGAAGTGGGTGATCTTCCCGCTCTTCCTCGACATGCTCGTGCTGGCGGTGAACTCGGACGCGGCGCCGACGACGAACGCCGGCGGCGCCACGCCGAACGTCGGGATGGTCTCCTTGGCCGTGACGGCCGAGCAGCAGCTCATCCTGCAAGGGGCCATCTCCCGCGGGGCGACCATGCGGATGGGACTGCGGCATCCGGACAAGCCGGCCCAGCACCGCGTGCTCAAGAACGAAGAGATCTGGGACATCCTCTCGGATCGCATCGAAGAGAACAAAGATCCGACTGCGCCGGAAGTGCCCAAGACCCCGGTCGTCGAAATGGTGAAGGTGAAAGTGCCGACGGTCGATCTGCCCGCCGGGACCGCCATCACCGAAGACTTGATCGCCAAGAGCTTCAAGGATGCGGAATACCCGGTGGCCCTCGTGCCGGAAACGGCCGTGAAAGAACTCAAGAGTTACGCGACCAACGGCGACGTTTTGCTGAAGGATCTCCCCGCGAACTTCTTCGTACCGAAGACGTTTCTCGGGCCCAAGCCGAAGGAAGTCGTGGTTCAGAACATGGCCAAGGCCGGTCCGGATGGTACGGGTTCGACGCCGAAGGAAGGCGAGCCGGCCGAGAAGCCGATCCCGCTGCCGCCGAAGCCGATCTACGTGGACGTGACGGTGCAAACGTCGAAGGGCGTGTTGAAGTACCGCTATCAGAAATTGCCCAACGGCGACCACAAATACGTGGGCATCGTGCGGGCGGACGGCGAAGACGAGGAGTCGAAGCCGGGCGAGAAGAAGCCGGATGAGACGGGTAGCCCGAAAGGCCCGTTCACGGCCCAGTGAAGCACGCGGAGAGCGCGGTTGTCGGAAGGGATTTCGGCGACCGAGGAATTGCGAAGACTGTTTCCGGATCGGGGATCGCCCCCGGTTCGGTCTTACGAACACGGCGGGTCCACCCGGCCCCGCCAGTCCTGTGAGGAGGGTGAACGGATGCACCTGATTAGTAACAAACGCCGCCGCTGGATCGCGGGCCTGGCCGTTCTCACGGGTTTGGCGGGTAGCACCGTCGCCGTGGGTCAGCAATCCAACAAGCCGCCGGTGGGCGGAATCGATGCCAAGGTCGAACCCCGTTCGGGGGCATTGCTGGTTCCGCTCGGCGGGCTCGCCAAGTTCGACCCCAAGACGAACAAACTGATCACCGACATCACCCTGAGCAACGGCGATGTCCTCGACGCGCGGCCGATCGCCCCGGATCTGAAAAAAGTCGACCTCGTCGGCAAGCTCGGCGGGGCCACGCAAATGACCCTGACGTTCGAGGGTGGGGCGAAAGCCGTCTACACCGTCGTCGTCCAACCCGATTACGAACAATTGAAGTTCGTCATCAAGCAGGCCGTGCCGACGGCCAACATCGAAATCATCCCCGGCGTCGGCAACGTCATCGTCCTCAGCGGGACGGTCAGCCAACCGGGCGACGCCGACATCGTCGTGCGGATTGCGAGCAGCGCCGTCGGCGGCAGCGCCACCAACGTCATCAACGCGATCCAGATCGGCGGGACCCAGCAAGTCATGATCGACGTGACGGTCGCGCAAGTCGACCGCACCATGCTCCGCGAACGCGGCTTCTCGTTCCAAGCCGGCGGGAGTTCGTTCGGGATCACCTCCGTGCTCGGCGGTTTGGCCGCCTCCGCAGTGACCTCGGGTGGTCTGCCGGCGCTCACCTCGGGTGCCACCGCCAACATCGTGTCCGGGGTCGTCCCCGGGCAGTTCACGGGCGCCCTGCGGGCCTTGCGGAGCGAAGGGGTCGCGAAGTTCCTCTCGGAACCGAAGATCGTGACGCAAACGGGTCGGGCGGCGTTCTTCCGGGCCGGTGGCCAGCAAGCCGTGCTCAGCCCGTCGTCGGGCATCAACGGTCCCGGCGTGACGCTGACGCCGGTCGGGACCGAACTCGAAGTGCTCCCCATCGTCTACGGCGACGGGCGGATCTACCTCGAAATCAACCCGCGGATCTCGTCCGTGAACAACGGCCGGGGCATTACGACGGCGTTCGGGTTCACCCCCGGCTTCAACGAGCAACAGGTTCGCTCCTCGGTCTTGCTGCAGTCGGGCCAGACCTTCGCCATCGGCGGACTGCTCGAAACGACGGTGCAAGCCAGCTCGCAGAAAATCCCGTACCTCGGCGATCTTCCTCTGCTCGGGGCGGTCTTCAGCAACGTGAGCCACGACGAACGGGAAACCGAACTCTTGATCTTGGTGACCCCGCGGCTGGTCGAACCGCTGAACTCGAGCCAAGTGCCGCGCCGGGTTCCCGGGAAAGAAACGCGCAGCCCGGACGATTATGAACTATTCGTTGAGCAACTGCTCGAAGCGCCCCGCGGTGCCCGGAAGATCTTCAACGGCAAGCAGTACGTCCCGGCTTACCGCCACGCCGAGAACAACGGCACCGGGCTGACCGCGAGCCCCGGCCTGATGGCCCCGGGCCTGCCGGCCGCCCCGATCATCTCGGAGCCGTCGCCGGTTCCGCAGAACTTGCCCGCGACGGTGCCCATGCCGCTGCCTTTGCAAGTGCCGGTGCCCGAGGGCCGGTAGTGGTCGGTCGGAACGGTTAGCAACGCAATTGCCGGGCGAATCCGCGGGGATCGCCCGGCCGCTCTCACACCCCGATGAACACCCCGAGTTCGGTGATCGCTATGCAAAGAGTCGCCATCGTCGATCCGTCCGAATCGTCCCGCGAATCGCTCCGCACGCTCCTGCTCGGGGTCGATTTCGTCTGGCTCGAAGCCGAGTGCGCCCGCTACGAGTATTTCTTCGACGTGATCCAGCAGCAGGAGACGATGCCTGACTTGGCCATCGTCGCGCTCGACGCGGATAAGAACAAAGCCCTGCACATGATCGGCGAACTCTCGAGCAAATATCCGAAACTGCCGATCCTCACCATCAGCCACGATCACCAAGCCCTTTTGCAATCGCTCCAGCGCGGGGCCAAATACTTCCTCACCCACCCCGTCGGCCTCGAAGACATGCTCGCCGCCCTGCGCCGGGCGCTCGGCGAAAGCAGCGGCGCCCTCGGCGAGCAACCGAGCCTCGGCGGCGGCATGAACCGCCCGCAAAGGGCGCCGCAAATCGTCGCCGTCCTCGGCTCCCGCGGCGGCGTCGGCACCACGAGCATTTCCGTCAACCTCGCGGCCACGCTCTCGACCGACCCGGACAACACCGTCGCCCTCGTCGATCTCGACTTGGCCCTCGGCGATGCCGACATCGCCATGGAAGTCACGGGGATGGACAACATCAGCATCGCCGACCTCGCCCGCAATATCGAACGGCTCGACATGAGCTTTCTGCGGCGGGCGCTCGTTCGCCACGAGGGCACGGGCCTTTCCATCCTGCGCCATCCGATGGAAATCCAAGAGATCGGCGTCCTCCACGAAGGGCACATCGAGCGGATTTTGAACCTCCTGAAGATGAGCTATTCGCACCTGATCCTCGACCTGAGCAAGTCGCTGCGGCCGACCGACATGATGGCCCTCCGCATGGCCGATACCATCCTGCTCACGGCCCAACTCGAATTGAGCAGCCTCCGCAACGTCGTCCGGCTCATCCACTTGCTCGGCTCCGAGGACAACCTCGCCGAGAAGGTCCGCATCGTCATTAACCGCGTCGGGTCCGACACGGTGGAAGAAGGCATCAGCATGAAGAAGGCCGAGGAGGTCATCGGCAAGCCGATCTTCTGGCAGATACCCAACGACCCGAAGGCCCTGATCGCGGCCCGCGTCGCCGGGGAACCTCTGATTCGCCACAACCCGAAGAGCCGCGTGCATCAAGCCATCGTCGGCTTGGCCCAAGCCCTCGCGGGCAAACCGGCCGGGCAACCGTCCGATGCGAAACTCAAAGCGAGCTGGAGTTTCTTCGGACGCAAGTAAAGGCGGCGAAGGCGGGAGCACTTGGAATCGACATCGAGGACTACGGATATGTCGCGGTTGCAACAAGGGATCTCGAAGCTCAACAACCTCAGCAACCAGGGGAACAACTCCGGGCTGTCGCGGCTGTCGAGCCCCAGCTTCGGCGGGTCGAGCAGCAGCGGCGGGAAGAACTTCGAGGAACTCAAACGGCAGATTCACTCGAAGCTCGTCGAACGGCTGGATTTGTCCCGCGTGAAGGATCTCGCCAGCGACGCCATGCGGCGGGATATCCGCCGGGCCATCGAACACTTGTGCGACACCGAGAACCCGCTGCTCAACCGGATCGAGCGCGAGAAGCTCATCGAGGAAATCCTCGACGAGACGCTCGGCTTCGGCCCGCTCGAACCGCTGCTGAAGGATCCGACCGTCAGCGAAATCATGGTGAACGGGCCGAAGA
>JANOSQ010000104.1:0-3947 GCA_031415915.1 Fimbriiglobus sp.
CGACCTTGGCTGCCATCCCTGGCATGACATCTCCTCCTCGGGTACGGGCTTGCATCCGTCCGAGAAGATGACAAAGTCAGCTGGCCGAAGGAAGTCCAATTCAGCCAGGGTGATCTAGGCCCGCGTCCGATCGGACGTGTCAAAGTGCTTCGGGGCGTTTGTTAGTGGGGGAATGTTGACCGGTTTGCCACCGTGGCTCCGGTCCCGGGATGGGCCTTTTGGCTTTGACACGTTTAGTGTCGCTCGGCGCGTCCGCTCCATGGCGGCCGGCCTGCAACACCTCCAGCGCATCGGTCGGGACGCGGATGAGGTGGCAGGGGCCGAGTTGGATGAAGGGCAGCAGCCCCCGCTTGATGTACCGCCGCAGCGTGACGACCGAGATGCCGCTTTTCAGATGCAATTCTCGCAGCGTCAAATAGACCTTGGCATCCATGGTGGGGGGGTCAAAATCGATCGCACCGACGTCGGCCGGTCAGCGGGCGGCGACCGGGCTCCGCGAGCCCGATCGCTTTCTCCCGCTTCCGAATAATCGATATCGATTGCTGCAAATGGCTAAAAAGTAGCTAATCAGCGGTCGGCGTGATGGGAAACACCCTGGGCCCCGAAGCGAGGGCGCGGACTACTTCAATGTTGTCCAAATGAAGCCGCGCAGCGATTTGCTCCGCCGTGAGACCGCGATCGATCAAGTCCCGGATGTCATTTTCGAGTTCCGCGGCATCGCAATCATCCCGAGCAACCGTGGTGTATTCGACGAACGATTGAAGATGTCCCGCGCTCAGTACGGAACTGGGGATCGGCGCATTGGCCCCGGAGGAAATCCACCGCTTGACACCCGGTCCTCGCGCGTTCGCATAACCGAGTGCGCGATGGAACTTCAGAAACGCGAAGAGTTGTAACCACAACTCCGGATTGTAGACGTGCCCAGAGATGTAACTGAAAGCTGCCTCGTACCCGCTGAAAATGGTAGACACCGGCTTCTTCATTTCCTCCGCGATCTGTTGGAGAGTCCGCTCACGACCTCGTTCGTAACCGCTGCCGTTCCAGCCTTCGCGGAGATCCCAAATCTTCAGGTACCCGTCGACTTTGTCGGGTTGGATTTTCCTTGTCTCACCCCCGTGCTTGTCGACCCAGTATCGGTGTAAGCGCCTGGCGTCGGCGACGAAGTTGTTTTGACTGGCTCCATAATAGAGGTAGTAAAGTGGCGCATCGGGGTATGAATCGAGTGCTCGGCTCTCGAACCGGAGCAGCGTATTTTCAGCAGCTCGATGGGCGGCCACAATCGAATCGGTGTCTGCACCGGCCACCTTCTCGGCGCGGCCGGACTCGAACAGGACGCACCCCAACAGTTTTCGCTCTTCCGCCGGAAGTGCTTTCAGGAGCATCCGAATCGTCGAGCGCAACGTCAACGGTTGCAGTGCATTCGCCAAGAAGGCTGGATTGTCTGCCGAGGCGCCCAAGGCTTCGAATGGTGTTGCCGGATCGGGAAACACTCCGGTGACCCCGATGGAAGCGAGCGACTGGTAAGCGCAAGCCTCACCGATTCGCGCGGGGTCGTCATTGTTGTCATCGCTTGAGACGTAGCGAGCCGCCTCTTTCCAGAAAAGCTGATAGTACGGATGTCGGCGAGTCACTTCCCATCGAAGCCGCGTGGTCAATTCGAAGAGTCGATCCGGAGGCCGCGCGATGAAGCGGATGGCGGAGTCATCGACATCGCGATTTGAATCCGCCATTCTGTCACCTCCAGCGGTTGGCGAAAACGCTCAGTCATTCGGGCCAGCGAAGCTACTTGACTTCCTGGTTGGTCGTTTCCGGTCATTCAACTGCGGACTCGCCTTGCCCATTTTACGCCAGCGTGCCGCGATCAGCCGACCGATCAGTCGCGCAAAAGCCAACGTGGCTGGCGGTAGAGAACCCTTGGGCGACGTCATGGGTTCTTGAACACGTCGGTTATCGGGAGCGGATTCAGGCATACATCTCCCTTGAAAGTGCACCAACAGTGCGGCCAAGGAACGACGGTCAACATCCGGTGGCCTCGAAGAAAAACGGGCACGTCAACACGTTTGACGCGCCGGTCAGATAGTTAGCAACGAATACGCTCTCCAGCGTGGTTCATTGGAGAACAAATCCGCTGTGGCGGATGATGATTCGGATAGTCGGAACGCATCGGTCGAGATCGCGCGGGCTGACGCAATCGGGATCACCCCGATGCTGGACCGGCCGAAGTCTTCCGATGGCTTTCCGCTGTCCGGATCAGTTGCCCGCGATCAGGCGATCATTTGGCGGGCGGTTTTGCGGAACCAGAGTCCGACTTGCAGGGCGAAGGCCGAGGTCGCGGCCCCGACGCCGCTGAGCACCGCGGCCAACGGGTGGGAGACGAGCGACACGGCCACGACAGCCACGCCGATACCGAGGCCGACGAGGGCCGCCTTCTTCAACTGCCAGGCGATGTTCAAGCCGCGCCGGAAAGCCCGGATGCGCTGCACGGTGCGGCCGACGAAGCCGCGCGTTTCGCGCACGGCCGCTTTGGTCTTCTCGACGCCGCGGGTTGCGCCGTCCTGCAAGCTCTTGGAGCGGATGGCGAGCTTGCGGCGGCAGCGCGCCCAGAACGATTCTCGGGGTGCCGGCGCTGGGGCGTACTCGACTTCGGGCGGGTGCGGCGGGGCCGTGACGCGCGGCCCGAGGGCGGCGCGGAGCAGGCCGAGCGTCTCGGGGTTGGTCAGGGTTTCGACGAGCAACTGCTGCAGGGCGGTCTGGACGCCGGTGCGGACGGCGTCGCCAACGGCTTCGGGGAGCCCGTCGGCCAGGGTGTCGATGATGGTGTCGAGGCGGTTGAGCTGATCGGAGAGCTGCTTGCGCTGGGGACGCCCGTTGAGGGCGGCGAGGGTCGTCATGGGATTCTCGATGGGGGTGTTGAGTGGACGGAAGACGACCGGACCCGCAATGCCGTCGGCGTTCGGGGCTGGGTCGTATCGATTGAACCGGGGAACGGTTGGGACGCTCAGCTCATCGGGGTGGCCAAGCGGTTGAGGACGAGGCATTCGGCGGCGGTGGCGACGAGACTGGCGATGAGCACTGGACTGCCGCACCAGGCCAGCAGGCCGGTGAGCAGCCCGGCCCCGAGCGTGGCCAAGGCGGGGGCCCGCCGCGCCAGCCAGAGGTTCAGCAACCGCGAACCGAAGTTCGCCGGTGCGAAGACCGGCACCGGCACGGGCAGACTCGGACGCTCGGGGAGCGGCTCCTCCTCGTCGGGATCTTCATCCGCGTACTCGTCGCGGTACATCTCTTCGCGCTCCTTCCGCGGCTCGGGGCCGCGGATGAGGGAGTGCAGGACGTTCTGCATGGCTTGGCCGGCCACCAGCCCGACCTCGGTGGCGACGGCGTCGCGGATGCGCTCCTGCAGCAGGCGGAGCGTGCCCGCGAGCCGGTCGGCGAACGCGAGCAAGGGGTAGGGCGTTTTCACGGTGATCTCCGGGGGTGTTCTCCTAACGGGACAGGGTCAAGGCCACGGACGCCAGTTCGGGGTGCTCGCGGAAGACCGCCTCCGCGGCCTTGCGCAACTCCCTCTGGAACGACTTCCGATCGAGGATTCGCCGGGCGGCGTCGATCTCGGCGTCGGGCCGGTCCTCCGGTACCGACAGGGTGAGCAGGAAGACATCGAGCTGGGTCGTCGGCACGGTGCACCTCACAGGCCGGGTTCGGCGCGGAGGTCGACGAGGTCCTCGCCGACGGTGAGTTCCGAAGCCAGCAGGTTGAGGGTCTGGTCGGCGGTCACCGGCTGGCGGCGCAGCCAGCGGGCCCACTGCCCGACCATCAGACCCGCGGCGATGCTCGCGGCGTAGATGGTCGTCTTGGCCGTGCAACTGGCCGGGTAGGCTTCGGCGGCCCCGAACAAACTCTTCGGGTAGACCGAATCGGTCGCGGGCTCGCCGCTGGCGAGGACGCGGATC
>JANOSQ010000105.1:0-3563 GCA_031415915.1 Fimbriiglobus sp.
CGCGTGAGTGAGCGACGGGCCGACCCAATTTCGCAGAGGACACTTCTTCGCGGTGCGGTCCGTCGCTCACGCGTCCGGCTCGTGTGAACCACTCCGCCCTGTTCATTCTCGCTCCGCCGTGCTATTCCAACGGTTGCAAAACCCGCGGGTTTCTCAATGCTGCGTTCGGTGCTGTATCTGTCGGTCGCGCTCTATCTGCTCGGCGCCGGGCTTTGGCTCCTCGCCTCCGGGGTCGTGCGCGAATCGTCCGGCACCGAACTGCTCAACGTCGCCTGCGATCCGACCCGCGAACTCTGGAAAGACCTCAACCCGCGCTTCTGCAACCGCTACGAGCAGGAGACCGGCCGGCGTATCACCATCCGCCAGTCCCACGGCGGTTCGGCGAGCCAAGCCCGCCAAGTGATGGATGGCCTCGAAGCCGACGTGGTCACACTCGCCCTCTGGAGCGACACCGACGCCATCCGCAAAGCCGGGCTGATGGACGACGGCTGGGAAACGAAGTTCGACAAGCGTTCGCTGCCGTACACCTCCACGATTGTCTTCGTCGTGCGGAAGGGGAACCCGAACAACATCCGCCAGTGGGCCGACCTTATCAAAGGCGAAGTGCAAATCATCGTGCCCAATCCCAAGACCTCCGGCAACGGCAAGTGGGCGTTCCTCGCGGCGTGGGGGTCGGTTTTGAAGCACGGCGGCACGGACGCGGACGCCGAGGAATTCGCGAAGCAACTCTTTCGGCGAACGCCCGGTTTGGAACCCGCCGCGCGGAGCGCCACCGAGAAGTTCGCCCGCAAAGGCCAAGGGGATGTGCACCTGACTTGGGAAAATGAAGCCTACCTCGAAGTGCTGGAATCGAGGGGCGAACTCGAAATCGTCTACCCGACCGAGAGCGTGCAGGCGGAGCCGCACGTCGCCGTGGTCGATGCCATCGCCCGCAAAAAGGGCACCGCAGAAGTGGCCAAGGCATACCTCGAATTCCTGTACACGAAGGAAGCCCAAGAGGTGATCGCGAAACACTACTACCGGCCGACCAACAAAGAGGTGAAGGAGCGCACCGCCGATCGCTTCCCGAAGATCGATCTGTTCGGCGTCACGCCGCTGATCGACACCTCGTGGGACGCCATCGAGAAACGCTTCTTCGCCAGAGACGGGGTCTTCGACCGTATCTACACCGGCGGCACCGCCAAATGAACACCGTCAACCGCCGCGTGCTGCCGGGCTTCGGCTTGGGTCTCGGGTACACGATGTCGTACCTGAGCCTACTGGTACTCTTGCCGCTCGCCGCCTGCTTTTGGAAAGCCGCGGACTTGTCGTGGGGCGACTTCTGGGACGCCGTGGCGACCCCGCGCGCCGTCGCGGCCTACAAGCTCACCTTCGCGGCCTCATTGCTCGCCGGGATCGTGAATGTGATCCTCGGACTCATCGTCGCGTGGACCCTCGTCCGCTACGAGTTCCCCGGTAAGCGCTTCGTCGACGCGCTCGTCGATATCCCGTTCGCATTGCCCACGGCCGTGGCGGGCATGATCTATGCGAACTTGTACGCGTCCAACGGATGGCTCGGCGAGTTCTTGGTGCCGCTGGGAATCAAGGCCGCATACACGCAGACGGGGATCGTGTTCGTGCTCATCTTCACGGGGTTCCCGTTCGTCGTCCGCACGGTGCAGCCGGTGCTCGAAGACTTGGACGCGGAAACCGAAGAGGCCGCGGGGGTGCTCGGCGCCAACCGCTGGCAGACGTTCCGCCGGGTGATCCTGCCGGCGTTGATTCCCCCGGCGCTGACAGGCTTCGCGCTCGCCTTCGCCCGCGCCGTCGGCGAGTACGGGTCGGTGGTGTTCATCTCGCCGAACACGCCGGGCACCGAGATCGCGCCGATGCTCATCATCTCGCTGCATTTGGAAAGCGCCCAGCGCGAAAGCGCCGCCAGCGAAGCCGCCGCCATCGCCGTGGTGTTGCTGGTGGTCTCGTTCGCCCTGCTGATTCTGATCAACTTGCTCGAACGGTGGAATCAGCGCCATGCCCAGTGAGAAGCGCCGCCGCAACGACCCGTGGTACGTCCGCTACACCCTCGTCACGCTGACGCTGGGGATCATCGGACTGCTGATTCTGCTGCCGCTGGTGAACCTGTTCGCGCAAGCCTTCGCGGAGGGGGCGGGGCCTTACTTCGACAGCTTGGTCAGCAACGCCGACACCCGGCACTCGATCTTCCTGACGCTCATGATCGCCCCGGTATCGGTGGCGTTCAACACCGTCTTCGGCGTCGCCGCAGCGTGGACGATCGCGCGCTTCCGCTTCCCCGGCCGCGTGATCCTCACGACGCTGATCGATCTGCCCTTCAGCGTCTCGCCGGTGGTGGTGGGCCTGCTGTTCGTTCTGTTGCTGGGGTCGAAGACGCCGATCGGCGGGTGGTTGCTCGCCCACGACTACCGGGTGATCTTCGCACCGCCGGGCATCCTCTTGGTAACGATGTTCGTCACCTTCCCCTTCGTGGCGCGCGAGTTGATCCCCATCTTCGAAGCGGTCGGGTCGGAAGAAGAAATCGCCGCGCGGAGCCTCGGTGCCAACGGCTGGCAGATGTTCTGGCGCGTCACGGTGCCGAACATCAAATGGGGCCTGATCTACGGCGTCATCCTGTGCAACGCCCGCGCGATGGGCGAGTTCGGCGCCGTCGCCGTCGTGTCCGGCAAGATCGGTGGCAGCACCGACACGATGCCGCTGCAGGTGCAGAAACTCTGGGAAGGCCAATCGAACGCCGACACCGCCGCCGCATTCGCGCTGGCTTCGGTGTTGACGCTGCTGTCGCTGGTCACGCTGGTGGTGAAGGTCTGGGTCGAAAGCAAGTCCCGTGCGGATCGACCCGCGGCCGGGGAATAGCGCGGATCCGATGGATGCCGCTCACTTCGCGGCGACCACGACGAACGGCCGGAGGCTTTCCAGCGTCTTGGTGCCGATGCCCTTGACCCGCCGGAGATCGTCGACGGTGGCGAAGGGGCGGGCTTGCACGATGCGGCCGGCGAGGGTCGCGCCGATGCCGGGCAGGCGCATCAACTCGGCTTCGCCGGCGGTGTTCACATCGATCTTCGCCTCCGACGCCGCGATCTTCGCGGCCTTGCCCGTGAGTGGGGGCAACGGCTTGCGTTCCAACCGTTCGACCGGTTCGTCGCTGCTCGGCCCCAGTTGCAACCACGGCTTCACCTTCTCCGTCGTCTTCGGACCGATGCCGTGGACGTGGGTCAGATCGTCGAGGCTCTCGAACCGCCCGCGCTCGGCGCGGTGGGCGAGGATCGCATCGGCACTGCTGGCCCCCAAGCCGGGGATTTGCAAGAGTTCTTGCCGGTCGGCGCGGTTGAGGTCGATCTGCCGGCGCGGCGCCTCTTCGGTCGGCCGCGCGGAATTTGAAGGAACGTAAAGGCGATACACCGCGAACAGACCGAGGACGAGGACGCACGCCGCGAGCGCGGTTTGGGTCGAACGGGAAATCGGCGGAGCGGGATCCATGACCTTCTCAGCTTACCCCTTGGGCAGGATCAGCACCACATAGCGACCGAGATTCTCCAGCAGAGGGCAGA
>JANOSQ010000106.1:0-1902 GCA_031415915.1 Fimbriiglobus sp.
GGCTTGTCAGAGCCGGGCGCGCTACTAATAGTCAGGTAGCGAATGTCAGCGGGAGGCAACCGTTCGCGGAGCGAACGGCGACACTCTCCCGCTGGCATTCGCTACCTGACTATCAATCGCGACGGGGGAGTTTGGCCGAGGGAAACAATCGCCGCTGGGAATCCATGCCGAACGTCGCTGACGCGTCCGGCTCTGACGAGCCGCCCGTACGCTCCAGTTGTTCATGCTCCGCTGCTCCCCCAATCAATTCTTCGGCTTGAAGTACCGCAGGCTGATGTCGGACACGGCCGTTTCCGAACTCGGGACGAAGTACGCTTGTTGTGTTTCGGACAACTCGGCCACGTCGCCCTTCACCACGAAGCCGCGGCCGTTCTTGGCGTCTTTGCCGATCTCGCGGAGTTGGGCTTGCAAGCCGCGGAGGGTCTGCGGGCGGTCGCCGGTCGAGGCGGCGCTGCCGCGGGCCATCGCGACGATCTGGGTGTCGTCTTTCGGCTCCGGCTTGTTGATCTTGGTGCCGTCGGTCGTGGTGGTGCCGAGGAACGCAATCAAGCGGAAGGTGCCGGCGTGATCGCCGTAGCGGACCGCATCGGCGCGGGCGTCTTCCGGGGCGACCACCTCGAACGGCAGCGCTTCCTTCTCGCTCGTCTGGAAGCCGATGATCGTCGTTTCCGTTTCCGGTTCGAGAATCCACTTCCGGCAGGCGAGCGGCACGGCTTTTTCTTGGTACAACGTGCTCACGCCGTTCACCAGCAGCACGACGCCGTAGGTTTCTTTGGTCGGATTGCTGAGGACGAACGAGACGCGATCCTTGGGCTTCGGGGTCGGAATCGAATTGCCCGTCACGTCCACGACCTTGTCGTTGTACTTGATGATCCACTTCACCGGGCAATCGGCGAACGGGGCGAACGGCTTCGCTTTTTCCGGTGTCTCGGTGGCCGCGGGGGCCGACAGCTTCATCTCTTCGACGATTTCATTCTGGGCTTCCGGCGGGAGCTTTTCCCCGGAGATGAGCGCCTTCCGCCGAACGGCCGGCATGGTGTAGCTCAGCCCGGTTTGGGCGAGCAGTTCCGGCCCCGGCGTCACGGTCATCGGCTGGCCGACGTCTTCGAGTTTGCCGTCGGCTCTGAACATTTGGAACTGCACGGTCATCGTCTTGAGGCCGCTGTTGATGATCGCGGAGCCGACGAGGAACCCGCTCGGTTCGACTTTATCCCGGCTCCACGCGAGTTCGAATTTCTTGGCGAAGAAGGCTTTCCGCCCCTCGGGGGTGCGGTGGTTGGCGTCGGTCATGGAGTTCTTCACCACGAACGCGCTCGGCTGTTCGATGATGCCGAATTCCGGATCGGCATTGGCCAGGATCAGCGCCCGTTGCGTCTGGTTCGCCAAGCTCTGATTGATGTCCCCGGCATCGTCTTGCAGCGCGGAATCCTTGCCTTGGCGGATCAAGAACTTGAGCACGCCGACGTTGGTGCAGCCCTTCTTTTTCAACTGCTCGATCATCGGCCCGGCTTGTTTTTGCAGAACGGCGGAGAAAGCGGGTTCGTCGGCCCGGGCGGAACCGGCGAGGGCGGCGATGAACAGGAAGGCGGAAGTGGTGCGGAACATGGGAAAGACCTCGCGGTGGATGCTTCTATCGGTGTATGCGAAATTTTCGACCCGAGCGGACACGCATTCCGAATTCCGCCGTTGTTGCACAAAGACAACACGTCGCCCCTCTCCCGGCATTGCGGGAGAGGGGCCGGGGGTGAGGGGTTTTTCAAAACAAGACCCTCACCTCAACCCTCTCCCGCAAAGCCGGGAGAGGGGGCTGGAATCGTTTGCGAAATCCGTGTGCCGGGTCGCCTCCGTGCCCGAACAAGCAGAACTCCGGGCGGTGACGCGACCCGGCTCACTTCTTCAAAA
>JANOSQ010000107.1:0-2533 GCA_031415915.1 Fimbriiglobus sp.
GCGCGAACGGCGCCGAGCCTCCCGCTCTGGCGCTTCGCGGCGTACTCGATGTTCACATCCGCCAGCGCCGCGTCGAGGGCGCTCAATCGAGCGCCGTCCACGGCTTCCGTTTCTTCCAACAGGATGGCGTAGTGCGGTTGCCTCTCGTTCCACACCGGGGCAACGGTGTAGGCCCCCACGGCCCAGCCGAGCTTCGCCATCGCCTGGGTGACGTGGTGTTCGGACAATTTTTCCCCCGTCATGTTGGCGAAGCGGTTCCCCTTGCCGAGGAACTCGACCATCGGCGTGCGACCGAGGAACCCGGTCACGCGGACGAGATCCGAGATGTGGTAGCGGTACAGCCCGGCTTGCGTCGTCGGGATGAGGAAGTACGAACCGCCGAGCTGCAATTCATGGGCGCCGAGCACGACCGGTTGCGGGGAGTCGATCTCGGCTTCGGGGATGAACTCGTAGAAGTGCGAGGCGATGTCGAGCACGCCCGACGGCGTCCCGTTGCTCAGGGGTAGGGTGAATCGCCCTTCGCTGGCGAGCAGGCCGAGGTCGCGGATCGGGGCGTCGCCGAAGAATTGGGGGACTTGCTTCAAGTACGGCCCCATGCTACCGCCGGTCCACGTGCCGATCAGGATGGTGCCGGGGGGCCACGCGTCCATCGGGCGAAGTGCGCCGGTCTTCTCTGCGATCGCGCCGAGCGCCCGCGCCGCATCGGGCCGGGGTTTCAACCTGCGTTTCAATGACAGCCGGATGTCAGCGGGGATGTCGAGCTTCGGGTCGAGCGTGCCGTCGTGCAAATCGCGCAGCAGAGATTCCTTGTGCGCGTCGAGCGTCCGGCCCAACGTGACGAGGGTACTCGGGTTCGCCGCGAGGAACATTGCCGCCGGCGTGCCGAGGCTGAGTCGCAGCGCGAGGTAGTATTTCGCCAGCGGATCGGTGAGCTTGCCGCAGATCGGCGGGATCGCGTATTGCCTGCGGGCAATGCGGCGCTGGGCGGTCGCGGTGAAGCCGGACAAGTTTCCGCACGGGATGCCCGCTTCGGTGCGGAACTCGTCCGGGTCGCCGACCATTTGTACGATCGGCCGCAGACCCAGCACGCGGCTGCGGTGATCGCGGTAAGCACGGATGCCCCAGTACGTCCACGTCCGGCGGTAGTCGCCCAGGTAGCGCGCGGTGATCGGGATGAACTTCCGCGCCGCGGTGGTGCCGCTGGTGAGCGCGAAGAGCAACACGCGGTCATCGGCGATCAGCGCGTCGGTCTCCCCGCGCTTCACGCGCTCGATGTACGGGGCGAGCCGCTCGTACGGCGCCACCGGCACTTGCCGGCGGTAGTCGGCGAGCGTGTGAATCGCGGCGAATCCGTGATCGCGCCCGAACGCCGTCGCCGACTGCCGCGCGAGGAGCCGCTTCAACAATTCAGCTTGTACTGCGGCGGGGTCGTCACAGCTTTTCAAGAAGCGCTGCAGCTTGCGTTGGAACGGAATCGCCGCCAACCGCGCCGCGCGGATCATCAGGTATCGCAGAAGTGGCATAGGAAGGGATTGTAGCCGCAACCACGGACATTGCGATTCACCCGGCCCCCGGCTAAACTACCTTCACCGCCCATGGCCGCGTCCGTCGCTCACTCACGCTTCCGGCTCTGAAGGATCCTCCCCCATGCTGCGTTTTCTCTTCACGATGCCGTGTCTACTCATCGCCCTCCCCGCGTTCGCAGCCGATAAGCCGATCGAGTTCAACCGCGATGTCCGGCCGATCCTGTCGGAGAATTGCTTCGCCTGCCACGGGCCGGACGCGCGCAAGGTCGAAGCGAAGTTCCGCTTCGACCTCGAGAAATCGGCCAAGGGCAAGGCGTCTTCCGGCGCGATTCCCATTGTGCCGGGGGATGTCAAGGCGAGCGAGATGCTCGTCCGCTTGAACGCGACCGGCGATGCCCACATGCCGCCGGCCGAGACGGGCAAGAAGTTGACCCCGAAGCAGATTGCGACGCTGACGGCGTGGATCGAGCAAGGCGCCAAGTGGGAGGATCACTGGTCGCTGACGCCGATCAAGCGGCCGGCGCCACCCGCGGTGAAGGGAAGCGTCTTCCTCAAGAATCCGATCGATCGATTCGTCGTCGAGAAACTGAGCGAGAACGGATTGAAGCTGTCGCCGATGGCCGACCGCGTCACGCTGATCCGCCGGGTGACCTTCGACCTGACGGGCTTGCCGCCGACGCCCGCGGAGGTCGACGCCTTCGTGAACGATGCCGAACCGGAAGCCTACGACAAGGTCGTGACGCGCCTGTTGAAGTCCACTCAGTACGGCGAGCGCATGGCGATGTGGTGGCTCGACGTGGCCCGCTACGCCGACAGCGTCGGCTATCACGGCGACCAAGTGATGACCGTTTGGCCCTTCCGCGATTACGTCATCAAGAGTTTCAACGAGAACAAACCCTTCGATCAATTCACCCGCGAGCAACTCGGCGGCGACCTGCTGCCGAACGCGACGACCGAACAGAAAGTCGCCAGCGGTTACAACCGGTTGGGCATGATGAGCGCCGAAG
>JANOSQ010000108.1:0-3415 GCA_031415915.1 Fimbriiglobus sp.
GGCGAACACCATGGAACGCATCCGTGCGGGTGGAACGCGGATGCTACAGCGCGCGGGAAATGGGCGTCAAGCCGAGGTGCGGGTCGGGTGTAGCAACGATTTTTGGAGTGTCTTCGCGATGAGCCGTTTTTGTAGGTCACGCTTTGCGTGACGTCGGTGAGAATCCGGTACGGGAATGGCGTCACGCAGAGCGTGACCTACAACACCTCCAAGAACCGCCGCCACACCCCGCGGATTCGCGGGAGATCGGCGCCGACCTTTCCCGCCGCCGATCTATAATGGTTGCGTCCGCGAACCTCCCGGCGTATGCGCCGTCCCGATTAAGGTTTTGCATGGCTGAGAATGGCCCGCTCCCACCGACGCCCCCGGTTCCCCCGGCCGCACCGCCCCCGAAGCGCTCGGCGGCCCTGCCCCAAGCGCTCTGGATCGCGGTGGGTTTGCTCGTCGCCGTCGGACTGTTCTACCTGACCACCGACACCAGCAAGACCATCTCCTTCACCGACTTCGACCGCCTCGCCTTGGAAGGGCAGATCAAGAAGCTGACCTTCCAAGGCAAGCAGCGGGCTGAAGGGGAAGTCCGCGACCCGAACTCGGACAGCGTGAAGGAACTCAAGCTCAGCGCCGGCGGCAAGTTCAGCATCAACCTCCCCGCGACCAACGACCAGAACCAACTGATCGACCGCTTGCAGAAGAAAGACAAAGACTACCGCGACAAGCTGAAAGCGGCGAACGCCGCCGACGCCACGCCGGAGATCCAACTCGTCGTCAGCGACGAGGCCCCGCAGATCCTCGGCCCGCTCATCTGGACGTTGCTCCCCCTCGTGATCGTCGGCGCGATCATCTTCTTTTTCTTGCTGCCCCGGCTGCGCGATCCTTCCGGCGGGGGGTTCCTGTCGAGCTACACCCGCAGCCCGGCGAAGAAGTACGAGAAGACGCGCACCCGCACGACCTTCGAAGATGTCGCGGGGATGGAAACGGTCAAACGCGAGTTGACGGAGATCGTCGATTTCCTCCGCAACCCGGACAAATTCACCCGGCTCGGGGCGCAGGTTCCCAAGGGGGTGCTGCTCGTCGGCCCGCCGGGCACGGGTAAAACCTTGCTCGCCCGCGCCGTGGCCGGGGAAGCCCACGTGCCGTTCTTCAGCATCAACGGCAGCGAGTTCATCCAGATGTTCGTCGGCGTCGGCGCCAGCCGGGTGCGCGACCTGTTCAAGAACGCCAAGGAAGCGGCGCCCTGCGTCATCTTCATCGACGAAATCGACGCCGTCGGCCGGATGCGCGGCGCCGGCGTCGGCGGCGGTTCGGACGAGCGCGAGCAGCCGTTGAATCAGATCCTCTCCGAGATGGACGGCGTCCAAGCGACCGAGACGGTGATCGTCCTCGCGGCGACGAACCGGCCCGACGTCCTCGACGCGGCCCTCTTGCGCCCCGGTCGCTTCGACCGGCACGTCACGGTGGATCGGCCCACCTGGCAGGGGCGACTGGCCATTTTGAAGGTTCACACGCGGAACAAGCCGCTCGACGACAAGGTGGACTTGGAGCGGATCGCCCGCAGTATGATCGGCATGAGCGGGGCCGATTTGCGGAACCTCTGCAACGAGGCCGCACTGGTGGCGACCCGCGAGGGCAAGAACCGCATCGAACACGCCGATTTCGACACGGCTTCGGACCGCGTGCGGTTGGGGGCGAAGCGCGAAGAGATGTTCGGCGACGACGAGAAGCGCCGCACCGCCTACCACGAGGCCGGGCACGCGCTCTGCGCTTGGTTGGAACCGAAAGCCGACCCCATCGACCGCGTCAGCATCATCCCGCGCGGCCGCACCGGCGGCGTGACCATGTTCACCCCGGACGAAGACCGCGTCGATATGTCGTTCAGCGAGTTGATGGCCCGCTTGGTCGTGGCGATGGGCGGCCGCGCGGCGGACAAGATCATCTTCGGCGAAGCGCTGACGGGCGAAATCGGCGACTTGAAGCAGGCGACGCGGATCGCCCGGGCGATGGTCACGCAGTTCGGCATGAGCGACAAACTCGGGCCGGTGCACTACCGCGCCGGCGACGACCACGTCTTCCTCGGCAAAGAAATCGTGGAGCAGCGCGACTTCAGCGAAGGCACGGCGCGGATCATCGACGAGGAAGTGCAGCGCATCCTGCGCGGGGCCGAGGATCGCGCACTGGAATTGATCGGCCGCAACCGCGAGGATCTCGACGCCATCGCCAACGCGCTGCTGGCCAGCGAGGAACTCGACCGCGAAGCGTTCGAGAAGCTGCTCCGCAAAGCCCCCCGCCCCGAAGCGAAACCGAAGTCGGAAGCGACAGCCGAAGCTTTGCCCCCGAGGTTGGCCTTCGAGGGGCTGTAGGCGCTCTGTTACACAACTGAATCGGAGATCGAATCCCCGTCACCCGGCCCATTCGATCCGGTCGAAGATCGTCCAGAGCTTCCGCCCGCGCTTCGGGTTCACCATCGCAACAAACGCAATTCGGCCTGACAGGAACGCCCGGAAGTCGGGGTGAGCGTCGTGGTTCTGCTCGGTCGGCCCGGTGCGAACGCAATTGGTCAGGATCGCCTTCAGCAAGTCGAAATCGCTCCTCTCGATGTTGGGCCGGACGTTCACGACCACCCCGGCGACCGTCTGCCGCGACGAGCGGCGTTGGATCCGCGTCTTCAGCGGGTTCAAGATGAAGCCTTCTTCGGCGCAGATCGTCAGGACGCTGCGCTGCAGCCGGGCCACCGCGAGTTCACCGGGGCCGGAGAAGGTGAGGTCGTCCGCGTAGCGGGTGTAGGTCGCGTCGATGTTCCGCGCCAGTGCGCTCAGGCGAACGTCGAGGGCGAACGCGCAGAGGTTCGCCAGCGCCGGCGAGGTCGGTGCCCCCTGCGGCAGATGCGGCTGCGAGAGCCGCACCCAACTCGCGTGGCCGGTTTCGTCGGTTGTACCCGGGTTTGTTTGCCAGATGGGGTGGGGTAACCGCGTCGTGCACAAACCCGCGAGAATTCCCGCCAGGTGCTGCGGGTAGCCGATGGCATCGAACACGCCGGCTACTTTCGCCACCGGTATCGAGGTGAAGAAATCCTTCAGGTCGAAGCGGACGACGATCGCGCGCCCGCAGTGGACGGCCGCGTTGGTGACGATCGAACGCTTGCGCCGGAAGCCGTGGGCCGCCTCGTGCGGGTCGAGGCAGCCGAGGATGTCGATGAGGATTTGCCGCTGGATCGACTTCAACACCGGCTTCGGCTCTTCCAGCAGTCGGAAGGCATTCGGCGTTCGCTTGGGCAGCCAGCGGTAGCGGTAGTGCTTCAAGTTCTCCGCGGCCGGGCGGTTCAACCCTTTGAGGTCGGCGTACCAATCGAGCCGGGCGACGGGGATGCCGAGCCAGCCCGCGAGTTGGGCCGGGGTCTGTAGCACCGGCGCCGCGCGGA
>JANOSQ010000109.1:0-10959 GCA_031415915.1 Fimbriiglobus sp.
CGGCAACGGCGCCTTCGACGAACCGGACGCCCGCCACGGGGGTATCGTCTCGTTCGATCAGGGCCGCACGGCCGTCGTCGCCACCGATGAGGGAATCACACTTTTGATCAACAGCATCCGCACGGCACCGTTCAGTTTGAATCAGCTCACGAGTACGGGGATCGATCCCGCGCAGTTCCGGGTCATCGTGGCGAAGGGCGTCCACGCCCCGGTCGCCGCGTACCATCGGGTCTGCAAGCATCTTCTCCGGGTCGATACGCCCGGCGTCACTGCGGCGGACGTTAACCGCTTCACCTACCGGCAGCGCCGAACGCCGATGTACCCCTTCGAAGAATCCGCCACTTACAGTTGATGGTAGCCCGCCTCAAATTTCCTCACGTCTCGCACCGTTGCTCCGATCGCTGCTTATTTTGCTCGCTACCCCGCCGCGGGCGATCGAACAACGAGCGGCGGGCAACGATTCAAAAAGCGCATTTTGATTTGGGGATCCCAACGCCATCCGCGGGCGGTTCAAAAACTGGCCCCACGAATCTCCGCGGACCTGAGTACTGAGATTGACGCACTGTGTCTATGCGTATAGTAAGTGTTTATGAGTACAAAGAAGCTGGTCGGGTTCGGGGACGCCGACGCGTTCTGCGCGTCGGCCGAAACCGTGCGCCGGCCGTGGATGGCGGGATTGCCCGTCGGAGTCTTGGGGAACCAGGGGGCGTGCGTGATCGCCCGCAATTACCCGATGAAGAAATTCGGGATCAAGGTCGGCATGCCGGTGTGGGAAGCGAAGGCCTTGTGTCCGGACGGGGTCTACGTCAAGCGCGACTTCCGCTGGTACGAATCGATCTCCCGGCGGATGCTCGCCGAAATCGGCAAGTCCTCGCCCCGCGTCGAGTACTACTCGATCGACGAGTTTTTCTGGGAGGGGATTCCCCTCCACGGCACCTACCTGCGGACGGCCGAGACCATCCGCGACCGGATGAAGTCCGACGTCGGCGTGCCGATGACGGTCGCGTTCGCGCGGACGAGGACGTTGGCCAAACTCTTCGCCGACACCGCCAAACCGTTCGGGGCGGTCGCGGTACTCGACCGGGCGCACGAAGAGGAACTGCTCGGCGAACTCCCGGTCACCGAGATCGCCGGCATCGCTTCGCGGCGAGCCCGGCGGCTCGAAGCCCACGGGATCAAAACCTGCCTCGATCTCGCCCGGGCGGACGGGGGCGTCATCAAACCCCTCCTCACCGTCGTCGGACACGACCTCTGGCGGGAGTTGAACGGCGAGCCGGTCCAAGGGATACGAACGCAGCGGATGCCGCACAAAATGATCTCCCGGGGCGGGTCGCTGGCGGGCCGCGTCCGCGATCCCTACGCGCTCTACGGTTGGTTGATCCGCAACGTGGAGCGCCGCGTCGAAGAACTCCACTACCACGAAGTACGCACGGGAGAACTGACCGTCTATCTCGTCTGCACCGGCGCGGATTCGAGCGGCGCCTCCATCCCCTTCGGCGCGCCGACCGACCGCTTCGATGTGCTGGCCGATGCCGCGAAGATCGGACTCCGCCGCGCGTGGCGGAGAGGGGTCGACTGCACCCACCTCCATCTGCTCGCCTCGAAGCTCGTCCGGGGGACGAAATGGCAAGGGTCGCTGTTCGAACTGCCGAGACGCGATCGCGGCTGTGAAGCGGGAGATCAACCGCCGATTCGGTCGGTTCAAGATCCGCAGCGGCGCGACGCTCTACGCCAACGGCTTCTACGACGACCCGGCCAACATGCACGACGTGTGCGATATCCGCGGCAAATTCTGCTTCTGAGGCGCCCATGTGCACGGCTATCGCCATCGCGCTCGGCGAACTCCCCTCGGCCTTCGGCGGCGACGGGAGGGTCGCCGACCGGCTTTACAAGCGGGAGGGCCGCGACGAGTTGCAATTCCACTGGTGGCAAACGCCCGCGCACTTACCGGTGCAATGGGAAGGCGCGCTCCAACTGCTGCCCTGGGGCAGCAGGAATCGACGCGGGGGCTGCCTTACGGCGGCTGGATTCCGCGCGGGGATCTCGACTACGGATTACTCGGGAGCGCCCGCGCCGAAGACGTCGTTATCCCGGCGAACTTGGGGTTCCACCGCGGCACGTGGTTCCTGATCGTCGACGACCTTGCCGCCTTTATCTCGTACGCTCAGCGAATCGATTCGGGCGTGGAGTATCTCGGGGATTTTGTCCTGATCCTCCTTTCCGATTGCCACCGGGAAATACAGGGGTTGGGGATTCGACCCGTCTTGCAGGACATCTTCCCGGAGTTTCTCGCAGTCCCAATTCAATTCGTGGTAGCTATCGCGGCGGTGATACCCCCAGGAGAGCGGTCGCTCGTAGGCCAGTTCCGAGAACTTGATCGCGACGGAATAATCTTTCGCGTTCCGCGCGAGATCTTTCAGTGCGTCCAATTCGCCTTGGAAGATCATGACGAGGGCGGAGGTGCTCAGTTCGGGGTGGTACAGCACGCCGTCGTTCCGCTTCACAATCGAGACATCGGCGGGTGTACAGGGTTGGAGCCTGCCCGCTTTGGTGAGGAAATAATTCTGCCGTGCGTCGAGATCCGACGCGTGCATCGAATCGAGCGTGCCGCTGAAACTCTTGCGGTCACCGTAGAACGGCAACCTCCCCGTCACCCGCATCGGGAGTTGGAGTTCCACGACCAACCCCTTCGTTTCGATGTCATCGCGGACGGCGGGCCGGAACTTGAGATCCTTTGCTAATGGCGTTTGAGTCGACGGCCATCGAACCGACCGATGGAAACCTGAACCGACGGAGCCTGAGCGACAGCGAAGATCTTCCTTTACCAATGAGTCTTGGAATTTCGCTTCAAGACTTCACTGGCGCTCAGGCTCTGACGAATCACCTCCCCCTCACACGATCGCCGCGAGCACCGCGGGCAGCGGCGACTCCACCTCCACCGACTTCTTCGTCACCGGGTGCGGGAAGGCCAGCTTCCACGAGTGCAGCCCCAATCGCCGCGCCGGATTGTGCTTCGACCCGTACTTGTCGTCGCCGATGACGGGGCACCCCATATCGGCCAAGTGGACGCGGATCTGGTGCTTGCGGCCGGTTTCGAGCGCGATCTCCATCAGCGAATAGCGGCCCGTGCGCTTCACGAACTTGTAGCCCGTGCGCGCCAGCTTCGCCTCCGGATCGACGCTCTTGCGCATCTTCAAGTCCGGGCCTTCCAGCAGAAAACTCTCGGCGATTCCCTCCGGCGGCGTCGGCGTGCCGACGACGATGGCGAGGTACTGCTTCTTCACCGACTCCCACATTTCTTGCAGCGTATCGCGGACATCGGTGTTCTTGGCGAAGAGCAACAGCCCCGAGGTTTCCCGATCCAAACGGTGGACCAAGAAGGCTCTCGCGTGCCTCGGCTCGAGCGCTTCGTTCAACCGGGCGATTGCCGTATCGACCTTCTGCGTGTCGGTGCCGACGGTCAGCAGGCCGAAGGGCTTGTCGATGATGACGAGGAAATCGTCTTCGTGGACGATCTTGATCCCGAGGCGGGCGAGGTGCGGCGAGGTCGCTTGCTTGCCGATTTCGACCTTGTCGCCGGGCTTCAATTCGTGGTCGTGCCGCGTGACTGTCACCCCGTTGACACTGATGCGGCCGTGCTGCAGCAGTTGCTTGATGCGCGTGCGGTTCATCGGCTGCAGGTTCATCAGCAACCATTGCAGCAGCGGCCCTTCGGTGGCGCCGGCGTTCTTCACGATCCGCTCCGCTTCGCTTCCAGCTCCTGCCAGCGGGCGTACAGCTTCTCCACCTTGGCCTGGGCCGCGTCCAACCGGGCGCACGCCGCCGTCAGGACGGGGCGCGGGGAGCTTGCGGCCGCTTCGACCCCGGCCGCCGCCAGGGCCACCTCCCCTTCGGCCGTCCCCAGGGCCGCTTCCATTCCATCCCATTCCTGTTGCTCCTTGTAGCTCAGCTTCTTGGCTTTGGGTTTCGCTTCGGCTTTCGGTTTAGCTTTGTCGTCGAACTTCGCAACCGCGTTGGCCTTCTCGTAGGCCGTCAGCCATTGGCCGACGCTGCCGTAAGAATTGGAGCCGCCCTGGCCGTCCAGCCCGATGACCTCGGTGCAGAGGCGATCCATCAGATCGCGGTCGTGGCTCACGAGGATGATCGCCCCGGGGAACTCGGCCAAGCTCTCCTCGAGCACTTCCAGCGCCGGGATGTCGAGGTCGTTGGTCGGCTCATCGAGCAACAGCAAATCGGCGGGCTTCAACATCAATTGGGCGATCCGCACGCGGGCTTGCTCCCCGCCGGAGAGGGCACTCAATTCTAAGTCGAGTTGCAGCGGGCTGAACAAGAATCTTTGGGCCCACGCGGCGACGTGCAACGGTTGACCGCGATAGAGCACGGAGTCCGCATTCGGCGATAGCGCCGTGCGCAGCCGCATGTTTTGATCGAGCGAAGTTCGCCCCTGTTCGAAAATGACGGCGCGCAGTCCGTCGGCGCGGGTCACGGTGCCGGTGTCCGGGTCGAGTTCGCCGCCGAGGACTTTCAGCAGCGTGCTTTTGCCGCTGCCATTGGCGCCGAGCAAGCCAAGACGCATTCCCGGCGAGATGATCAAATCGATATCCTTGAACAGCGGCTTGCCGCCGAGCGACTTGCCGATGCCTTGCGCCGTCAGGAGTTTCTTCGTTTGCCGACCGGTGCCGTCGAAATCGATCCCGGCGGCGCCGGCCGCGGCGGTGCGGTAGTTCAACTCCGCGAGGACGCCGCGCCGGTCGGCCGCTTCGCCGATGCGCGAGCGCGACTTTTTCCGCTGGGCCGACTCCTTGCGGCCGAGCCATTCCGTCTCGCGGCGGACTTGGTTGGCCACGGCTTCGCGCTGCCGCTCTTGGGCTTCGAGGAACGCTTCGCGCTTGTCGTCGAAGCTGTCGTAGCCGCCGTCGGCGCGGAAGCTGCCCGTCGGGTAGACCCGGCTGATCTCGATGATCTCCGGGGCAATGGCCCGCAAGAAGGCCCGGTCGTGCGTGGCCGCGAGGTAGCCGAACGGCGCCGCGCGCAGGAGCTTTTCGAGCCAGACGACGCCGGGGAGATCGAGGTGGTTGGTCGGTTCGTCCATGAGCAGGAAATCGGGTCGCAACGCGAGGGCACGGGCCACGGCGAGCCGCTTGCGCCAACCGCCGGAGAGCGTGTCGGGCATTTGCTCGCCGTCCTCCAAGCCGACCTTGGTGAGGGCGATGGCCGCGTGCATCTCACGCTCGTGGTCTTCGAAGTCGTCGCCGGCGAGCGCGTCGAGGATCACTTCCCGGGCGGTGCGGTTCGGCGGGAAGATGTCTTCTTGCGGCAGGTATCCCAAGCGTGCGGAGCGGGCCACCGTGCGTTCCCCGGTATCCGGCACTTCGACGGCCGCGAGGATCTTCAGCAGCGTCGATTTGCCGGCGCCGTTGGGGCCGATGAGGCCGATCTTCTCGCCGGCGCGGAGGTCGAGGGAAAGGTCGGCGAACAGCGGGCGGTGGCTGAAACTCTTGGCGATCGACCGGGCCGACAACAGCAGACTCATGCGGGACTCGAGAGCGGCGGGGAAACGGGGGACGTGTTTATCTTAGGGAATGCCCCGAGACAATCGCGACTCGTTGCCAGTGTCTCGAAAGCGGATGCCGACCCGGGGAACTCCATCCGGCGTACCGGGCACCCGTTGTAAAAATTGCTATTCCGTTGAAATTCCATCCGGGGTAGAGTCCCGCACGGCCCAGGGATGGGCTTCGGAAGTCGGAGTGGGCAAGGAGGCCCGGCGTGTCACGCCCTTGGCAGCTTCGCCACAAATTGATCTTCGGCTTGGCGCTCGTCGTCGCCAGCGTCGCCCTCCTGTTGGGCGGGGCGCTGCTCGGGCTGTCATCGTACTTCGAGACGATGGACACGACCCAGCGCAAGCTCGACGAAATGCAAATCGTGGTGCAACTGCGGGATCAAATTCACAAGACGGGCGAAGTCCGCGCCCTCGACCCCTCTAGCACCGACGACGAAGCCGACAAAGTGGCGATCCTCGAAGAAGCCCGCAAGGGCCGATTGATCCTGATCGCGTACGAAAGCACGCTGAGGGGCGAAACGCTCCGCCGCAAGCTCGACCCCGACGGCGGCCGCGACGAGATGGCCCTGATCGCCAAGCTGAATGAATCGTTCCAAGCCCTCGAAAACGCGGTGCTGCTCAACACCGCACCCGGCGTCGCCCGGGAGGGGAACAACCGACTCGTCCACGAAAGCAACGTCCAGTTGGCGCTGGCCGAGCTCAACCGGCTCAGTACCGATTTGTTCCTGTACCTCGTCGCCGACGTGCGGGTCAGTTTCGATTCCTCCCGGGCGAACCACCGCCGCAGCCTCTACATCACGGGCGGCGCCACGGCGCTGAGCTTGCTGCTCGTCTGCACCCTGCTCTACTACTTCCGCGTCTGGGTCTTCACCCCGATCAAGCTCCTGCAAGCCGGGGTGCGGCGCGTCCACCGCGGCAACTTCGACCAGCCGATTCAACTGCAAAGCCAAGACGAACTGCAAGAACTCGCCCACGAATTCAACGCGATGACGACCCGCCTGCGCGACATCTACAAAGACCTCGCTCGGCAGGTCAACGAGCGCACCCGGCAGCTCGTGCGATCCGAGCGCATGGTCAGCGTCGGCTTTCTCGCGGCCGGGGTGGCGCACGAAATCAACAACCCGCTGGCGTCGATCGCATTCTGCTCCGAAGCGCTCGAACGCAGGCTCTTGGAAGTGTTGAACAAAGTCCCAGGCGAAGTGGATGTGATCGCCAAGTACCTCAAGATGATTCAGCAGGAAGCCTTCCGCTGCAAGCAGATCACGCAGAAACTCCTCGACTTCAGCCGCAGCGGCGGCCGGCGCGAACCGACCGAACTCAGCGGATTGATCGAAGACGTGTTGCAGGTCGCCCAGCATTTGCCGAGCGCCAAGGGCAAGCAGTTGAACTTCCGACCGCCGGAGCAGATCACGGCCCTGTGCAGCGGCCCCGATGTGAAGTCGGTGGTGCTGAACATGGTCGTCAACGCCCTCGACAGCATGGACGACACCGGCAGCCTGACCGTGGTGCTCACGACCGACGGCGAAACCGCGACGATGTCTTTCACCGACACCGGCTGCGGGATGACGACCGACGTGCTCGACAACATCTTCGAGCCGTTCTACACCCGCAACCGCACCGGCAACGGCACGGGTCTCGGCCTGAGCATCAGCCATCAGATCGTCGATCAGCACGGCGGGACGATTTTGGCCCAGAGCGCGGGGCCGGGGCAGGGGAGCACCTTCGTGGTGCGACTGCCCCTACGGGCCGCGGAAACGCGGCCGGAGATGCGAGAAGCGCGACCCGAAGCGATGGACACGGTGCCATTCCCGGGGAGCAGGGCCGCGGCCTGACGGACGACAAACCCGGCCGCCCGCGGGCCGATGGAATATGGGAGCAGACACTTGGCGAATCCGAACAACCCGAACCGACTCCGCGTCCTCTTTGTGGACGACGAACGCTCGTTGCAAGAGTTCATGCGGACCGAACTGCCGCGGCTCGGGCACGACGTGACCGTCTGCCCGAACGGGACGACGGCACTGCAGGCCATCGCGCAGCATACTTTCGACTTCGCTATCCTCGACATCCGCATGCCCGACATGACCGGCATCGACGTGCTGCAGCGGTTGAAGCAGATTTCGCCCGATACCGACGCGGTGATGATGACCGGGTACGCCAGCGAAGAGAGCATGGTGCAGGCGATGCGCCTCGGGGCCTGCGATTACCTCCGCAAGCCCTGCAAAATGAGCGAAATCGAAGCGGTGCTCCTCCGCGCCGCCGACAAAAAGCGGTTGAAGAGCAAAGCCGCGGCGCTCGAAGCGCGGGTTCAAGCGGCCGAGGGGCCGAGCCTGATGGTGGGCAGCAGCCCCGCCATGCAACCGGTGTTGCGATTGATCGAACAACTCGGGCCGACCGATGCCCGCGTCCTGATCACCGGCGAAACCGGCACCGGCAAGGAAGTCGTCGCGCGGAGTCTTTTCCTCGCCAGCAAACGCGCCGATCTCCCGTTCGTGCCGGTGAACTGCGGGACGCTCAATCAGAACCTCGCCGAGTCGGAACTTTTCGGCCACAAGAAGGGATCGCACAGCACCGCCGATCGCGATCGCAAGGGCCTGTTCGAAGTCGCCCACACGGGCACGCTCTTCCTCGACGAACTCGGCGACCTCGACAAAAACATCCAAGTCAAGCTGCTGCGATTCTTGGAGTCGGGCGAAGTCCGGCCGCTCGGCGCCACCGAGGCGGTCTACTCCGATGTCCGCGTCATCGCGGCGACGAACAAAGACCTGAACAAGATGATCGGCGAGGGCGGGTTCCGCGAGGATCTGCTCTACCGCCTCAACATGTTCCACATCCACCTGCCGCCGCTGCGGGACCGCAAGCAAGACATCCCCGACCTCGCCGTACACCTGCTGGCGCTCGTCTCGAAGCGCCCGCTGGAAATGGTCGTCAACCTGCTGACGGCCGAGGCGATGGATGTGCTGCTGGCGTACAACTGGAAGGGCAACATCCGCGAGTTGAAGAACGCGATGGAGTACGCGTGGATCGTCTCGGGGAACCAGCCGATCACGGCCCAGCACCTGCCGATGGAAGTCCGGGCCAGACTCGCGGCCGCCCCGAGCTACGCGGCGCAACCGCGGATGGCCGACGCTCCGGCGGTGTTGGCCATGCCCTACACCCCGCAAGCCAACGGGATCAAAACGCTCGCCGACGTCGAGATGGAGTACATCCTGACGGTCTACGCCCAGAACAAGTACAACAAGCAAGCGACCGCGAACGAGCTGGGGATCAGCTTGAAGACGCTCTACAACAAGCTGCACAAATACGAAGAAGAACGCCGGACGCGTGCGGGGTAGCTCACGCGCGCCGGTTCCCCCTTCGCATCTCTGCGGATCGCTTCCGAAAGTTGTCCCCGAGCAATTCGATCCTCGACCCTCGCGGGTCGGGGGCGTATCCTTTCGCTGACCGCACCTTGCCGAACCCGCGCATTTTTCGGGGATTCCCACCATGCTTCGCCGCGCCCACGTCTGGATCGCATTCGCCTCCCTATCCGTTCTGGCCCCCGCCTCGCACGCCGTGGAGCGGGAGAAGGTCGTCGGCGCCAATTGGGCCCAAGCCAAGAAGTTCACCAAGGAATTCGTCGATCAACACGTCCACACGGCGTCCATCGCGCCGGTGTTCATCGGCAAGACGGATCTGTTCTGGTACGCCATCCGCACGCCCGAGGGGGTGCGGTACTGGAAGGTCGATCCGGCCAAAAAGTCCAAGGTGCCGCTGTTTGACCACGCCAAATTGTTGGCCCAACTCTCCGAGCAGGCCCAGAAACCGCTCGATGCGGTCGCCTTCCAAATCCGCACCGCCTCCGTCACCGACGACGGCTCGAAGCTCAAGTTTTCCTTCGAGGCATTCGCCTACGAGTACGACTTGACCGCCAACACCTTGAAGAAACTCGGCAAGGCCGCGGCGGATCAACCCATCCTCCCCAAGGAAGTTTTGGATCGGATGACCGACGACGAACGCCGGGTCTACCTCGAGCGCCAGCGGGATCGGCAGGAGCAACAGAAGAAGGACGACGAAATCAAAGAGGAGAAGAAGGACGATGTCGAGTTGAAGAAGGACGACAAGATCGAAGACAAGCAAGGGACGACGCCGAAGGGCCGCTTCGGGGCGGTGGATTACAAAGCCTACTCGCCGGACAAGAAGAAGTACCTCTACGCATTCAAGTTCAACCTCTACCTCGCGGACGAAGGAAAAGAAGCGGAGGCCAAGCAACTCTCGGCGGACGGCGAGGAAGACTACGGCTACGGCGTCGGCCAGCAAACGCGGCGCACGGACGGCACCGTCGAGAAGCCGCAACCCCTCAGCGACCGCAAGAGCCGCCCGCAAGTCACGTGGTCGAAGGACTCCAAGCGCTTCACCGTGACCCGGACCGACCGCCGCGGCATGAAGGAGCTATTCCTCGTCGATTCGATCGCCACACCCCGGCCCGCACTCGAGCGCTACCGCTACTCGATGCCGGGCGAGGAAGCGATTTCCAAGGGGGAACTCTACATCGGCGACGCGGACACCAAGTACTTGGCGAAGGTGAAGACCAAGTGGAAGGACGAAGCCTACAGCGATGTCCGTTTCGGCAAGACCTCGGACGACGTCGAATTCATCCGCCGGGATCGCCTGCGGCGCCACCACGAATACTGCCGGGTCAACGCCAAGACGGCCGAGGAGAAGTGCCTGATCTCCGAGAGTTTCGAAGCGGCCTACTTGGAAGTCTCCACGCCGAAGGCGGTCGAGGAAACCGACGAGGTGATCTGGTGGTCGGAGCGCTCCGGCTGGGGCCACTTCTACCTGTACGACCGCGACGGCAAACTCAAGAATCCGATCACGGGCGGCGAATGGCGCGCGAGCCGGATCGTGGAAGTCGACGCCAAGAACCGCTTGGTCTACTTCCTCGGCAACGCCCGCGAAACGGGGGAGAACGTCTACTACAGCCACCTCTACCGCGTCCGCTTCGACGGCACCGACCTCACGAATCTGACGCCGGGTGACGCCAACCACCGGGCCGCACTATCGCCGTCGAAGCTCTTCGTCGTGGACAGTTTCAGCCGCGTCGATCAAGCCACGGCGGCGAACGTGCGGGACGACAAGGGCCAAGTCGTGATGGCCTTGGAAGCCACCGATCTGACCCGCTTGGAGAAGACCGGCTGGAAGTTGCCCGAGTGCTTCAGCGTGAAAGCGGGCGACGGCATGACCGACCTCTACGGCAACATGTGGAAGCCGTTCGACTTCGACCCCAGCAAGAAGTACCCGATCATCGTCTACGTCTACCCCGGCCCGCAGCAGGAAGGGGTGAGCCACACGTTCGCCGCGTGGTCGACGTACCAGCAGATGGCCCAACTCGGCTTCATCGTCATCCAAGTCGGCCACCG
>JANOSQ010000110.1:0-1908 GCA_031415915.1 Fimbriiglobus sp.
CGTTGGCACTTCCGCGAGATCGATGCCGTTCGCCCGGAACGTGGCCGCATACTTGCGCGAGACGCCGCTCGTGAACGAGAAGGGAATGAGCATGCGGATATCGTTGTTGTCCGCGATGCGGTCGAGATCGGCGAGCAGCGCCCGGTCGCGTTCATCGCGTGCCAGTTCCGCCTTGACCCCGGCCACCTTGGTGCGGAGTTCGTCGGTCGGTTCCCCGAACTCGATCAACCCGTCGGCCCGCTTCAGCGCGGATTCGGCGGCCACGAGCGTGCGAGACCATTCCGCGGGGTCGTCGGCCTGTTTCAATCCCTGATCCAGCAACACCTGTGCTTCCAGGTGGGCCATGGTCACAAGGTACCGGGTGTTATTCCGTCGCTGGGAGAGTTCGACTTCGCTCTTGAACTCCTCGGCTTGCTGAATGGCGATTTGCCTATGTCGCTCACTGTCGACCCACCACCACGCGAAACCTGCCCCCGTGAAAATAGAGACGACGGCCGCCGCGAGAGCCCGCTGCACGCGGCGGCGCTTTCGGCCTTCGGTCGCCTTCACTTCCGCCGTCGCCCGATCCGTCTCGGCTTGCCGGGCGCGCCGTTCGGCGTCCGCGCGCAGGGTCGCGACCGCCTCCGCCACTTCGCCCGCATCGGCCGGTCGGTCGGCGGCGTCCGGGCTGAGGCACCGCTTCGCGAGCGCGGTCAATTCCGCCTCCGCGCCGCAGGCCGCGAGCCGGGCGAAGGCGTCGTCGAGCTTGCCTTGGGCCGCGAGCATGCGGGTGGACTCGGCCGTGTTCGCGACGAACGGCGGCTGGCCCGTGAGGATCACGCACAGGATCGCGCCGAGGCCGAAGACATCGGCCCGCTCGGTGATGAGGTCGATCGCCCCGAGCGCTTGTTCGGGCGGCATGAACGCCGGGGTCCCGAGCAGGCTCCCGGCCTGGGTGATGTCACCGCCATCGCGGCCGAGACGGAGTTCTCCATCGAGGGTTTCGTCGCTCCGATCGGGGTGTGCGGTGGCTCCTTCGCCCAGCTCCTTGGCCAAGCCCCAGTCCATCACCTGCACTTCGCCGTAGCCCCCGACCATCACATTGGCCGGTTTCAGGTCGCGGTGGATCACCTTGTGCGCGTGGGCGTAGGCGACCGCTTGGCAGACCTGCTCGAACGCCGCCACGAAACGACCGCGCTCCGCGGAGAGGTCGGGGCGGTCCCTCAGCAATTCGTCGAGGGTCCGGCCCCGGATCAGCTTCATTGCCAAGAAGGGGCGGCCGTCGAGCAGCGTGCCGAAGTCGTGGACGGGAGGGATGGCCGGGTGCTGGAGTTGGCCGGTGATGCGGGCTTCGTCGGCGAAGCGTCGGGCCGCGACCGAATCCGGGCCGTACTTCGCCAGCAACACCTTGACCGCCACCTCGCGGCCGAAGGCGGCATCGGCGGCGCGGTAGACGACGCCCATCCCGCCGCGGGCGATTTCATCGCCGAAGACATAGCGATTGGCGGTGGCGGGAGTCTGCGGGGAGATCTCGCCCCCGGCCGAATCGGCGATGGATTGGGTCGGGGCGTGCCCGGGTGAATCGATAGTGCGAGTCGGGTCGAGATGGTCGGCCATCGTGCGGCTCCCGCGAATCGGACGAATTTCGGAACGTTAGTCTATCGCGCTCGTCCGAGTTCGTTCCGAAGTCTGTCCAGCCGATCCTCCCAGTAGCGGACGTGCCGTAAGTCCCACAAGGGCGTTGAAAGCCTCCGGGCGATCGAGAAGTAGAAGCCATTACAGCCTTCGAGTTGCGACAACATCACTTGGCTCCCTTCCGTGGCCGACTTGATCACGCAGGTGTGTCTCCCGACGTTCTCGATGAACTTCACGAGCGTCGACCTCAACACCGGGACGGCCGGGTGCAACACCGCAGGGTGCGGAACCCTG
>JANOSQ010000111.1:0-7641 GCA_031415915.1 Fimbriiglobus sp.
CCCAACCCGCGCACAACCTTGACCATGTCGATCACGCGGTCGAACTCCGGGCCGTCCTTCGGTTGGCGCCACGCGGCGCCCATGCAGAAACGCGTCGCCCCGCTCGCTCGGGCTTGCTCCGCTTTCTCGCGGACTTCGTCCACGGTCATCAGCGGCTGCCGGCTCACGGGGGTGTCGTAGTGGGCACTCTGGCTGCAGTATTTGCAGTCTTCCGGACAGCCCCCGGTCTTGATGCTCAGCAGGGCGCAGCGTTGGATGTCCGTGTGCCCGCGATTCGACCGGTGCACATCCGCCGCGCGGAGGATCAACTCGGTGAGTGGCAGGTGGTACACCGCTTGGAATTCGTCGAGCGTTTTCATTCCGTCCCGCTTGGAATCTTGCCTGAGCATCGATCGTGTCTGTCGAGCAATATAGAGAATCTCGCGATCTTGGCTGGTGACTTCCGACGCGGGTTTCGAGTAGAATCTCAAAGGTGCCGCCGGGTCGAATCGACGGGGGAGCTACGATGCAAAGCCGAATCGACTTGGATCGAATGGAAGAGCCGGTCAAACGGTTCTTAGGCGGACTCGCCGTGTCCGTCGAACCGAGCGTCGCGGAGTTCGACGGTCGCAAAGTCTTCATTATGGTCCGCCCTTCCACGGGCGAGGCGAAACCGTGGTCCGGTGAAACGGATCGGCGGCGCTGCGAACTGATCGACAAGCAAATCGACGGTGCGGCGAGCATCGAGGAGGCCGTCGAGTTATCGGAGTTGCAGACGGCCTTCGACCGATGGATCGACTCGGTCGCGCCGCTGCCGCTCGAACCGGTGCGGCGACTCCACGACCAACTCCTGTCTCGCGTGCTCGCCGATTCGCTATCGGATCCGAGACCGGAATGACGCCGCCCTTCCAATACCCGCCGGTCGCCGGATCTCGAATTCATGCCCCGATGGGATACGCGGACGCGGAAAGTTATCGCGAGTGGCTCCGCGACGAGTTCGCGTTCCGATGCATTTATTGTTTGGTGTCCATCCGGACGGATCGTTGACGGCGAGCGGTCGCGAAGCAAGGCGAATCGTCGAAAGACTCGGACTCAACCGCCCGTCGTATCGCCGTTTCCGCAGGCTGTGGATCGGCGTTGTGGCGATGGCGCGGCAAGCCGATCCGCAACTCCTCGATCAAATCCTCGGCTTCCCAGAATCTCTCCCCGATCTCTCGTCGTTGAGACCACCCGGCGGAAATCTGACCCCCGAGGGGATCGAACAATCTCACTTCAGGCGCCGCCAGCGCGGCGAGCTGCCCGAGATCTACTGACGGTGTCGTATCCTTCCACTCACCACTTCAGAATGTACTGAACCCAGAGCGCGCTCAAATCGCGGCCGGCGGCGGGGGTCGCGGCGGTGTTGCGGATATAGTCCCCGGCGAAAAGGTGGCTGTAGCCGACGAAGAAAATCTGGTGCTTGTCGATGTGAACTTGGAACGTCGAACTGATCGCCGAACCGACGTCAGTCCCGGCCCGGCCGGTGGTATCTTGGCGCACGACTCCGCCGGAGGGGCTGTAGAGCGCGTCCTTGGCGTGGACGAGTTCGAGGAAGTGGTACCCGAGTTGGATCCGCAGCCAGTTGACCGGGAAGCAGCCGAGTTCCAAATGGAAGTCGTGGATGTTCTGCCGGCCGATGGCGTCGAGGCCCGCGTAATAGGAGTGGCCGAACGGGAAGAGGGTGCTGTAGGTGCGGTGAGTACGTGTGGCGCCGGGGTTCGGATCGCCGGAGGCGTAGTCGTAATAAGCCCACACCGTCGGCGAAGCGGGGGCGTCTTTGAAGTGGTAGCCCAAGCCGGCCAAGCCCATCCCGGCGAGGATGTCTTGATTCGCCCACTCGCCGCTTTGCATCGCGCCTTCGAAGTCGAACAGGAACTGCTCGCGGTTGCCGACGTACCGGCCGCCGAACGTATCGACCCGGAAGCCGCCGGTCGCACCGCCTCGCCCCCGCGCGACGCCGGGGTTCTCGTTCGCGTAGTGGATGTAATAGAAATCCGCACTGACATCTTTGGTGAAGCGGTACTTGAACCAATTCCCCGCGAGCAGTTGATTGCGGTCGATGCTCGAGATGCCGTCGATGCTCGGCGTCACGGTGTTCATCACGAAGACATCTTCTTCGATTTTTTCGTTCTGCCACGTCAACCGCAGCCCTTGGAACGGCCGGCGGGTATTGGCCCAGTCGGCCGGGGAAATAGCCCGCTGCGAACCGAAGAGCAATTCTTGCCGGCCGACGCGGGCGTAAACGCCGTGATTGTCGATCTCGAAAAGTTTGACATCGGCGAACAGATTCAAGAAGTCCGCGTGGGCCGCGTCGGAACTCGCGGGCGGGATCGACTGCGGCGACGAATGCGCGGAGATGAACTCGGCGAAGATGCGCACGTCGTCGCGGTACCAGAGGTCGCCGTAGAGCCGCGTGCGGAACAGGTTGAAATTGTCGGTCGCCCCGGCCTGCGGCCTGCGGTTGAACAGCGCCGCGTTCTGGATCGTGGCAATGCGATTACGCACTTCGCCGCCGGTGCTGATGAGCCAATCGTCGCCGAGGTGGATGCGCTTCAGCGGGTCGAAGCGATCGAACTCTTTGTTTTTCGGTTCGTCGAGGTAGCGGTAGTCGAGGTTGAACGACGAATTCGCATTCTGGCCCCATTGCAGCATCGGGGCCTTCGGCCGCTTCTCCAGTTCGCGGCCGTGCAAATGATCGAAGAGCGTGTAGTATCCGCGGCCGGTCGGGGCGATGTTGAAGTTCCCCTGGCGCGGGAATGGTTGCACCGGCGGGACGGTCTCCCAAAACGATTTTTCCGACTTGGGTTTCTGCGCCGGCCCGGACCAAGCGCGTTCCGTTTCAGCGCCGGGTCGCACCGGAATAGGCAGTTCCCCAGCGGGTAGCGCCCACGCGTTGGATGCCACCAGCCCAATCGCTGCGGTAAACCCGGCTCGCATCTCCCACGTCATGTCCTGATAATCGGACGTTTCCCCTTGTCCGCATTCGGCAAACTTCCCGGTTTCACCCGCCCGCCTTCGCGTTGGCGTCCAGCAGCTGTTTCGCTTTGGCCACGAGCGGCTTGATCTCGTCGTTCGATTCATCTTGGTACAACACGACGATTTCGAACCAGGCCGCGCGGACGTTGCGCTTGGCAACGCGGGCTTCGGGGTCGTCCATCACTCGCTCCCACTCGGCGGTCGATTTCGCCAGCGACATCCGGATCGCCTCGATGCGAGCCTGATCCATTTCGGTCTCGCGGCCCTTGTCGATGACAATCAAATTCCGCTGTTCCGCCGCGGCGATGTGCCAGAGGTGTTTGGCCATGTCCTTCGCGGTGTCCTTGGCCAGCGTGTCCCATTCTTTGTGGGCTTTGAGTTTGTCCCCGAATTGCAGGAGCCAGACGGCGCGGATGGCCGAACGCTCGGGATCGCCCGCATCCGCGCTCGGCAAACTCTCCATCGATTTGGCGACCGTGATCTTCCCTTTCAGCTCGGCCAGCTTCTTCGGCACGCTCTGGATATCCGCGAGGCGCTTCTCCGCGATCGACTTCAAGCCGATCCGGTTGGCCGAGCCTTTGCCGTCGTACTTGGACGGTTCGAGCGCGGCACTCTTCTCCTGAACCGCTTTCCAATACTCCGACGCCCGGTTCAAGTTGCCGTCGTGCTCGGCGTCGTGCGCGGCCCAGACCTTTTCCATCACCTCTTTGTCTTCGTCGTCCTGAGCTTTGGTGAGATTCATACCGCGCCGGTTATAGAGTTGCTTTTCCCCTTCCCGCACGATCAACTCGTTGAACATCGCTTTCGCTTTGTCCACGTTCGGATCGCTCTTGCCGCCGTGCTTCTTGAGAAACTCCGCGGCCGCATCGAGCTTGTCGTCCGGCGACGCCGCTTCCACTTTCGCATAGGCCTTCGGCAGCGATTCGGGCCACGCCAACCAGACGCCCACGCCGACGAGCGCCAGCAGCACCGCCCCCAACCCCGCGGCCTTCGGCCACGTCTTCTCGCCGAGCGGCACTTCTTTCTTCTTCTTCTTTTTCTTCTTCCCGCTGCGGAGTAACTTCGCCGCTTCGCGGTCGCCGTCGTCGAGGGTCGCGTCGCTCACCTTGCGATCGACCCGCCGGGCGTTGGCCGCTTCGACCCCGAGGCTCTGCTGATCCTGCACTTTTTGCTCGATGTCCGAAATCATCTTGGCCACGGTCTGCGCGTCGAGCGGCCGGAGTTCGACCTTCTTCTCCATCAGGAACATGATGAGGTTGTCGACCCAGACCGGCAGATCGGGGATGTACTTCGTCGGCCGCACCGGCTGCTCGTTCACGTGCTTCAGGAACATGTCCATCGTCGTCTCGGCGACGAACGGCTTGCGACCCGTGATGAGCTCGTAGAAGACGACCCCGAGCGAATAGAGGTCGGACTTCGCGGAGAGGCTCTTCTCGCCGCGGCACTGCTCCGGGGACATGTACGCCGCGGTGCCGATGGTGCTGTTGGCCCCGGTGAGGGCGGTGACGTCGGTGTCTTTGGCGATGCCGAAGTCGGTGAGTTTCAGGATGCCTTTCCCGGTGATCATCAGGTTCGACGGTTTCAGATCGCGGTGGATGATCCCCTTGTCGTGGGCGTGTTGGAGCGCTTCGCAAAGCTGCTTGCCGTAGGCGAATGCCTCCTCCCAGCTCATCCGGCCGCGGCGTTGGAGGGCGCGGTCCATCGGTTCGCCGTCCACGTATTCCATGGCGATGAACGGCGTGTTGCGGTACTTCCCGGTGGCCAGCAAGCGGACGATGTGCGGGTGCCGGAGCTGCTTGAGGATGTTGGCTTCGCGGTCGAAGCGGGCCATGGCGGAATCGTTGCCGAGCAGGCCGAGGGAGACGACCTTCAGAGCGACGTGGATGACCTTGCCCTTGTTGTCGAAGCGGGCGCGGTAGACGGTGCCCATGGCCCCGCTGCCGAGTTCTTTCTCGATGTGGAATGGCCCGATTGTCTGTCCGATGAGCATCGCCGACCTCCGCCGCAACCGATTCCACGCTGGCGGGGGTAGTGTACCGATTCGCCGCGGCGACCGGTAGTGAGCGCGAATCGGCGACCGCGTACCGGAGTCGAACCGCACTCCCGCGTCGCCGGTTTCGGCGCCGCGAATTCTTGTCCACTCGCCGTAGCCAAAGCCCACGTCGGCTGATAGCTTATTCCTTCTCGGATTTCCGCATCGATTGGCAGAGGATTTCGTCCGTGGCCGTTCGCATTCGCATGAAGCAGATGGGCCGCGCCCATCGCCACTACTACCGCATCGTGGCCATCGACCACCGGCAGCCCCGCGACGGTCGGGCCATCGAAGAATTGGGCAGCTACGACCCGCACCTGACCGAAAAAGAAAACCGCGTGAAGCTCGCGGCCGAGCGGATCAAGTATTGGTTGAGCGTCGGCGCCAAGCCGTCCGAGACGTGTCAGATCTTCTTCAAGAAGTACATGGCGAAGTTCGAAGCGAGCGAAGCGGCCGACGCCGCCGCGAAAGCGGCCCCGGTCACCGCAACCGTTTGAATCGGGATTCCACCGTGGATGCCGCATCGGAACCTCGTCCGGCCGAGATCCCGTCTCGCCGGACGATTCGATTCGATGTGCTCACGCTGTTCCCCGATCTCTTCCAAGGGTATCTCTCCCAGAGTCTCTTGAAAATCGCCCGGCAAGCCGGGATCGTCGATGTCCGGCTGTGGAATATCCGCGATTGGTCGAAAGACAAACACCACCGGGTGGACGACCGGCCCTACGGCGGTGGCCCCGGAATGGTGCTGATGGCCGAGCCGGTGGTCGATTGCGTCGAAGCGGTGCGGGCGAAGGAAGCCGACCCCGGCTTGCTGATCATGCTGACCCCGACCGGTCGGCGACTGACGCAGCCTGTGGTCGAAGAGTTGGCCGGGCATTCGCGGTTGCTGTTGCTCTGCGGGCGCTACGAAGGCTTCGACGACCGTATCCGTCAGGTGTTGCGGCCGATGGAAATCTCCGCGGGGGATTTCATCTGCAACGGCGGGGAAGTCCCCGCGATGCTGGTGATCGACACGGTGATGCGGCTGATTCCGGGCGTACTCGGCGATGCCGCGAGCGCGGTGGACGAGAGCCACAGCGAGCCGGGCCGGTTGGAATATCCGCAGTACACGAAGCCGCGTGAGTACCGGGGATTGCCGGTTCCCGACGTACTGTTGAACGGGAATCACGCGGCCATCGACCGCTGGCGCCGTGGTCAATCGGACGATCGAAGTCGGCCCGAGACCGAATGACTCGAACGAGAATGAAAGCGAAAGGGCGAATGCCATGCAACGGAAACTGATCCAAGTCGTCGAGACCGGCCTGTTGAAAGCGGATGTACCCGCGTTCCAAGTCGGCGATACCGTCATCGTTCACCAAAAGCTCCTCGACGGGGCCAAGGAACGCGTCCAAACCTTCGAAGGCGATGTGATCGCCCGCAACGGGTCGGGCATCCGCGAGATGATCACCGTCCGCCGGCTCGTGCAGGGCGAAGGCGTCGAACGGATCTTCTTGATCCACTCGCCGCGCGTCGCCAAGCTCGAAGTCAAGAAGGCCGGTATGGTCCGCCGGGCGAAACTGTATTACATCCGCGATCGCGTCGGCAAGGCGATCAAGATCAAGGGCGACGTCAAGCGCCAACTGGCCCTCGACACGGCCGCCGCGACCGCCTCGAAGGAAGCCGCCGCCGCGAAGGCCGCCGCCGCCAAAGAGCAAACGGCCACGACCGGCGAGAGCAAGCGGGCCGCCAAGCGCAAGGCCAAAGTCGAAACCACCAAGAAGTAGTGGAAGTCCCCGGCCTGACCACCGACGCCGAGTTTCGCCGCTGGCGATTCTGGCGGCGCTGGTTCGGCCAACGCTCCGAGAAGGCCGCCGCGAAGTTCTTGCGAACCCTCGGCTGGCGCATTCTCGGGACGAACGTCCACGACGGTCTGGGCGAACTCGACCTGATCGCGTGGGATGCACAATCGCTGGTGATCGTCGAAGTCCGTTCGACCTCGCAAGCCGATCCGCAAGTCGCAGCCGCCACGGTCGACCTCCGCAAACAGCGGCGGTTGATCGCGGCGGCTCTTCGCTTTCTCGGTCGGCACCAGCTGCACGGCGTCGCCATGCGGTTCGATGTGCTCGCGCTGGCGTGGCCACCGACTTCGAGCGAACCGACGATCCTGCACCTCCGCGGAGCGTTTGAATCGAACGACCGCTTCCAGATGTTTTCGTGACGACATTAGCGTCGGTCTAAACTGGAGCCGAGGTCGACGGCACGACTCGCTGGTTCGCTCCGGAATGAAACACGCAATGGAAGTCAACAGCCCTCACTTCACCGCGTAAAACAGCGCCAAGCCGAAGCCGATGACCACCACCAACCAACGCATGTACTGCGGGGCCATGCGCTTCGCCACCTTCGCGCCGACGAAGCCCCCGGTGATCGCCGAGAGGGCCATGACCCAAGCGTAGGGCCAATGCACCAGTCCCGCGTTGACGAAGATCACCACCGACACGGCGTTGATGGCGCTGGCGAGGAACGTCTTCACGCCGTTGGCTTTGTTCACGTCGCCGATGCCCATGAAGCCGAGCGAGGCGAGCATGAGGATGCCGATGCCGGCGCCGAAGTAGCCGCCGTAGACCGCGACGCAGAAT
>JANOSQ010000112.1:0-6916 GCA_031415915.1 Fimbriiglobus sp.
CATGCCGGGCGCCGTCGGCCGCACCAGCACCTACGCCCTCACGAACGTGACGATCCCCTACGCCGTGCAACTGGCGAACAAGGGGCTGATCGCCTGCTTGGAGAATCCGGGATTGCTCGTGGGGGTGAACATCCACGCGGGGAAGGTGACCAACGCGGCCGTCGCGGCGACTTTCGGCTTGGAATTGGCGGGGTGGTGAGACGAATGAGAAACGGGATTCAAAGATGTGAACCATACATGGCGGGGTTTTCGTTTTCCGGCACGTGACGAAAATCGCGAACCACGAGTACGCTCGCCCCGTCACAAAGTAGGCTCAATTGTTCATGCACTACGGGAAAAGTCAATGACGCACTCTGAACGGCAAGTGAAGCTGAAGGAATTGCGGGACAGCCGGCCTGGAGGGAAGGCTGACGAAACCGAAATTGGAGATGACGGAGGAATTCCGAACCACTGGAAGCAGGCTTTCGACTGCCCTCACTGCAAAGCCTACGCACACCAAGAGTGGGCATATGGAAGCTGCCGAATTCCGCTCGGCAACACTTTTCGGGAAAAGCCTAGCGTCAGTGGATTGACCCTTGCCTTCTGTCAGCACTGCTCCAAGTATTCGGCTTGGGTGGACAAGTGCATGATCTACCCGGCTTCTTCGACGGCCCCGATGCCCTCTCCTGACATGCCTGAAGAGGTTAAGGCCGACTACATGGAAGCCCGCGACGTTTTTGAGAAGTCGCCCCGGTCGGCGGGTGGGTTGCTGCGGATCGCGTTCGAGAAACTGTTGCCTCATATCGGAGCGACCAAAAACACGCCAAACCACGCTATAGGGGAACTGGTGAAGAACGGGCTGTCCTTGACTGAACAACAGGCGTTGGACGTGATGCGTATCTTCGCCAACCAGTCGACTCACAACGGATTCGTAAAGTTGGAAGACCAGCCCGCGACGGTCGGATTCCTGTTCAACCTGCTCAACGACATTGTCGGATGGATGATTACTCGTCCGAAACAAGTACAGAGCATGTTCGGAAGCCTACCGCCGGACAAAGTAGCGGGGATCGAAAAGCGGGACGGAAAGAAGTAGCTACCATGCCTGCATTCCACTCAACTCCGTCCGAGGGGGAGAGTCGAGTTCCTTTTCGAGATCATCGAACACGTCATCGACATCGCGGCCGAGTTCACCTGCCTCCTTGCGGGCAAGTGCCGCGCGGACACGTTCAAATTCCTTCTCTCGGTCGTACGGGGCCATCGGGTGCGGGTACTCGTACACCTCCTCTCGCAACAGAGTCACGCGGGTGCCATCGGGCATGTCGGCGGGGTGGTCGAGTTGGACTTGGCCGTTTTGAATCGTGCCGGCGATCGCCATGGAACCGTCCTCCGGGTCGTTTCAAAACATTCTACACCACCAACATCGCATCGCCATAGCTGAAGAAGCGGTACTCCCGCGCCACGGCTTCCGCGTAGGCGGCCTTCAGCAATTCGCTGCCGCAAAAGGCTTGCACCAGCAGCAACAGCGTCGTCCGCGGCAGGTGGAAATTGGTGATGAGGCCGCCGATGACCTTGAAGTCGTAGGGCGGATGGATGAAGAGATCGGTCGGCCCTCGGAACTCCGTGAGCGGTCGATTGCGGGCTGCCGATTCCAGCGTCCGGACCGTCGTCGTGCCGACGGCGATGACCCGTCCCTCGCACTGTCGGATCGCTTCGACCGTCCGCGACGGCACTTCGCACCACTCGGCGTGGATCGCGTGTTGGGTCGGGTCATCGGCTTTCACCGGGGCGAAAGTTCCCAGCCCGACGTGCAGCGTCACATCGGCGATGCCGATTTCTTGCAAGAGCAAGGAGCGGAGCAGTTCGGGAGTGAAGTGCAACCCCGCCGTCGGCGCCGCGACCGAACCGGCGACCGCCGCGTAGACCGTTTGATATCGCTCGGTGTCCGCATCTTCGGCCACGCCCTTGCGGATGTACGGCGGCAAGGGGATCGTCCCGTGCTTCGACAGCAATTCTCCCGGCGTCCCCGCTGTCAGCGGTCGCAGGAGCCAGTGCCGATCCTCGGTGCGGCCGACGAGCTCGAGCCGCAATTGACCATCGTTCGCATTCAGCGTCTCGCCGACTTCGACGAAGCCGCGCGTCTGGGCGAGTAGCTCCCAAACGCCTTCGCGCTCGCCGAGGTACAACCCTTCCCAACGGCCGCCGGTTTTCTCGCGGGTGCCGATCAACCGCGCCGGGAGAACCTTCGTGTCGTTCCGCACCAGCAAGTCGCCGGGGTTCAGGTACTCGGGCAAGTCGCGGAAGTGGCAGTGCTCGAAGGTGCCCGCTTGGCGATCCACGACCAACAGCCGCGCATCGGCTCTGTTGGCCGCCGGGTGCTGGGCGATGAGGTGTTCGGGGAGTTCATAGTCGAAGAAGAAATCGGGCATGGGAATGGTTTAGGCACGGATGCGGAGGGAACCAAACTTACCATCGGTTCGGCCACCGCATCCCCCGGATGGTAATCTGATTCCATGTCCGATTGGGGCTTCGAATCGCCGGCGTTCCTCCTGCTGATGCCGCTGGCGGTCGCCGTGGCGGTCTGGGATTTCCGCCGCCGTCGCCCGGCGCTGCGGTACTCCGACATCGCCTCGATCCGGGGGCTTCCCGCGCGCCGGGCCGTGGCCGCACGCTTCGGCGGAGCCATCTTCCGCGGGCTGATCGTATCGGGGATTATCCTCGCGTGTGCGAACCCGCGCCGGCCCGACCTGCAAACGCGTTTGCCGGTCGAAGGGATTTCGCTCGTCTTCGTCCTCGATGTCTCGGGGAGCATGGCCACCGCCGACTTCGTGCCCGCCGCGGAGGCCGCGCCGATCACGCGCCTCGCCGCGGCCAAGCAAACCTTCCGGCTCTTCGCCGCCGGGGGCGATTCCCCGGACGGACAAACGTTCCCCGGTCGGCCGAACGATCGGCTGGCGCTGGTCACGTTTGCATCGACCCCGGCCACGGTTTGCCCACTCACGCTGAATCACACCGTGCTGTTGAAGGTACTCGACGATCAAAAAACGCAGGATGCCCTGACCGCCGGCACGAACATCGGCGACGCCTTGGGGGAAGCCCTCGTCCGCTTGAATGCCGGGGCGAAAGGCCGCACGGTGATCGTGCTGCTCTCCGACGGGGAGCACAACAAGGCGGGCACGGACACGCTCAAGCCGATTCAGTCGGCCATCTTGGCCGAGAAGTTGCGTGTCCCGATCTACGCCATCGATTGCGGGGGCGATCCGACCGGGGACGATCCGGAAAGCGGGCAGCAGCGGACGGACGGACGCCGAGTCATGGAACGCGTCGCCGAGACCACCGGCGGTCGCTCGTTCATCGCTAACAGCGGAGCCGACTTGGTCGAAGTCTTCCGGTCGATCGACGCGCTGGAACGGACACCCATCGACAGCTTCCGCTACCGGCGGTACCGCGATTTCGGCCCGTACTGCGGCTTCACGGCCCTCGCATTGCTGTTGGTTCTCACGGTACTCGAACGGACTCACTGGCGGCGTATCCCTTGATTCAACGGCGGTGACGACGATGGAATTCGGCGGCTGGCAATCCGGGTTCGGCGCCGCGTGGGCGGATCTCCGCGAATTCCTCGCGGCCATCCGCTGGTCGCGTCACGGTTTGCTCTGGCTGTCGGCGGCGCCCGTGCTGCTGTTGCTCTTGGAATGGTGGGCGGCCCGGCGGAACTCCGCGCTCGCGGCTCGGCTCGGGCGCACGAATTCCATCCGGGATCTCGCCACGATCACCCCGCGTCGGCGAATTTGGGGCCGGGTGGCGTTCGGTGTCGCTTGGACGACAGTCGCGCTGGCCGCGGCCGGGCCGCGTTGGAGCGAGTGCGAGGACGGGGGCGTGGCCGTGGGCCGGGATGTCGTGGTCGTCATCGATTTGAGCCGGAGTATGCTCGCGGAAGACTTGGCGACACCGCAAGCCCGCTGGCGTGCCGCGGTGGAAGCGACCCGCGACCTCGTGGAATCCGCATCCCGCCGGGGTGGGCATCGCATCGGCGTCGTCATCTTCGCGGCGCGCCCCATGGTTCTGGTGCCCCTCACCACCGATTACGATCACGTGTTCCAAATGCTCGATGAACTCGACGCCGAGGTTCAGCCCGGCGACATCCGACCGGCGGACGAATTCGCGAAGTCGGGCACGCGGATCGGAGCCGCGTTGACACTCGCGGCGCAAACCCACGACGCCCGCTATCCCGGAAAGCAAGACATCGTCTTGCTGAGCGATGGCGATGACCCGGTTGCGGATCGCGAGTGGAGCGAGGGGATACCGGCGGCGCGGACGGCGGGGATTCCCATCCACGTCGTCGGGATCGGGAATGGAACCGAGTCGCAATTTCTGTTGAAGTCCCGCCGGCGGGGTGAGGGCGAATGGATCGCGACCCGGTTGGTGGAAGAACCGCTCGTGTCCATCGCGGAAGGAACGCGGGGGACGTACTTGGCGAGCGGGCGAGAGAAACCTCCTCTCGGCCATTTTTTCGAGACGCAGTTGCAACCGCTCCCCGGTCGGGAACTCACGGACGACCCGGCGCGGTCGCTGCGCGACCATTCGACACTCTTCTGGCTGCTCGGTATGGTGGCTCTGCTCCTCGGCTGGCTCGGGAGGCGGTGACGATGAAACTCGGACGATTCGCTTGGCTGCTCCCATTGCTCGCGTTCGCGGCCCAACCCCCGGCATCCCCCGACGTCGACCGGCGACTCCGCGCGGCCGAGGAGGCGTGGCGGCGCGGGGACGACGCCGCGGCGATCCAACTCTACGGCACCGCGGAAGAGCGCAGCCGCGATCCGGGCCAGATCGCGTTCAACCTCGGGGCGATTCATTTTCGCAAAGGCGAGTTCCGCGAGGCGGAGTTGCAATTTCAACGCGCCCTAGACGACCGTGAGGCCCCGGCCGGGCGCCGCGCCCGCGCTTTCTTCAACCGGGGTGTCTGCTTGCTCCGGCAAGGCGGGCTGACGCAATACCGCGCCGCGATCGAGAACTTCGTGCGCTGCTCGGCCATCGCCGAATCGGACGCCGAGTTGGAACGGCACGCCGGGCACAATTTGGAACTCGCGAAGTTGCTCTGGTTGGAAGCCCGGGCGAAATCGAGCGTGCAACCGCTGCCGAACGAGCGACCGCCCGTGGAGCCTCCAGAATCGCCGCGCCCGCCGAAACCCGAGGCGACCGATCCGAAGCCGCCCGACGCCAACGGAACCAATACGACCGCGGAACCGAAACCGGGCGAGATCGACCCGGTGACCGGGAGGCCCAAAGCGGACGGCGCGACCGGGACGAAGAAAACCGTCGGCGGCAAAGGGAACTTGCCCGTGAACGGCGAGTGGGCCGGCTGGCGACCGCAAGACGAGACCGAAGCCCGCGAGTACCTCAAGTCGTTGGGGCCACGGCTGGCCAAGGATCGCCGCGACCTGATCGACTTGTCGGCCCCGCCGGAGCAGCCCCATGTCAAAAACTGGTGAGTGGCTCGCGTGCTTGCTCCTCGTTTCCGCGGCGCCGGCTCGTGCGGAATCCCCGACATCGCTCGAACAACTTTCGCCGGTCGATCGCCAGCAATCGGATTTTTACGGCGCCATCGCCGGCAACGGGCCGAGCGTCGCGGTGACGTGGACTCTCGCCCCCGCGAAAGCGACCCACGGCGGTGACATCACGCTGACACTGCTCGTCAAGAACGCCGTGAACCCGTCGGAACTCGCGCGCCCCGACTTGGCGAACCGCCCGGAGTGGAAGGAACTTTTTTCCGCGATCCGCGACGCTCCCGGCACTGCCCCGGGCGAGTTCCGATACCTCCTGACCCCGCGCAATCCCGGTCTTTGGGAGTTGCCGGTGCCCAAGTACCGCTACTACGATCCGAGGCCGCCGGAAGGCCGGCGATTTCTCCTGGCCTTCGCCGAAGGGCCGACGTTGCTGGTCGAGCCGGCCCCCGTCGCGGGATCGGGCTTCCGGGTGCCGCTGGAAGCGCCGGCCGATTTCTTCGACGACCCCCCGAGTTCGCACCGTGCGTCCTCCGCCCCCCTGACGGCGTACTGGTGCGCCCTGCTCGCGGTCGCCGTGGCCGGGCCGGCCGTGTGGATTCTCGTTTGGCACTGGAGGAACCCGGATGCGGCCCGGCTCGCGCAAATCCGCCGGGCGAAGGCCGTCCGCGCGGCGCTCGACGCGCTGCGGCGAGCGGAGCGCTCGGGCGATCCGCGCGAAGCCGTGCCGGGGATCACCCTCCGCTACCTGCGGGAGCGCTGGCACCTCCCCGATTCGGCCCGGACACCGCGCGAAGTCGGCGATGCCCTCGGAGACGGAGAACGGGTGCGCGAAACCGTCGCGCTCTTGGCCCGCTGCGATCGGGCGCGGTTCGATCGATTCGATGACAACGGCATGACACTGGCCGGGGAGGCACGATCCCTCATCGAGCGCTGGGAAGGGCTGGCCACATGAGCGCGACCTTGCTCGCATTGGCGCTGATCGCCGGCCAAGCCCCCGGCGCGGACGATGAAGAGTCGGCCCGGCGCTCGTACCGCCTCGGCGCGGAACGGCGCGAAGACGCCAAGTCGGCCCGGCCGCACTTCGCCCGCGCCGCCTCGGAATACGAAACTCTCTGGGATCGCGGCTCGAGGTCACCGGAATTGGCCCAATCGCGGGCGCGGGCCGAGTTTCTCGCGGGGCACTTGCCGGAGGCCATCGCCGCGGCCCACGCCGGACTGCGGCTCGCACCGCACCACGCCGGGTTGCAACGGGATCTGGAGACGTACCGCGACGCGGTGGCTTTACCGCCGGGGGAACGACTGCGGCCGGCGCGGATCGCCGGGGTGCGGGCTCGCCTGAGCGAGTGGGATTTACTCGACCTGACGGCGATCGGGTTGGGTCTGGTCGGCCTCGGGGCCGCCAAGCGATTCACGGCGGGAAGCGTTTGGGCGACTCC
>JANOSQ010000113.1:0-3282 GCA_031415915.1 Fimbriiglobus sp.
TCATCCGCATCGGCGACCGACGCGGCCAACCAATGGAACGTCGGCACGGCGATCAGCCGGCACCCCGTGGCATAGGCCAGCGTCTTCGCCAGCATCAGGCCGATGCGCAAGCCGGTGTAGCTCCCCGGCCCGATTCCGACCGCGATGCCGGTCAACTCCGCGACCTTCCATCCTTGCTCATCGAGCAACGCACCGACCTTCGGCACCAGTGCGCGGTTGTGCTCGCGCCCCTTGGGGAGTTCCACGGATGCGACGACGCGGCCGTCCAGCGCCAATCCCGCCCGGGCGACTTCGGATGTTTCCAGCAGCAGCCAGCGACCGTCCATTTCCGCCGCGGGGTGTCAGCCCGCGCCCCCGATCTTAGAATTGGAACTATCAAAATACGGAGTCATCGAACGAGAAAGAGATTGAACCACAAAGGAAGAGAAGGAAGAAAAGAGAAGCGCGGATCAAAATCTGTTTCTATCTTTACTTCTCTTCCTTTTCTTCCTTCGTGGTTCATCTTCTCCGCGATCCACCATGAAAGCCACCATCCACGTCGACGGCGGTTCGCGCGGCAACCCCGGCCCGGCGGCGTTCGCGTTCGTCATCCGCATCGACGGCCATCCCGATGTCGAAGGGGCCGCGACCATCGGCACGGCCACCAACAACATCGCCGAGTACACGGCGCTCATCCGCGCCCTCGAGAAATCGGTCGAGTTGGGCCTTCGAGAGCTCGCCATCTTGAGCGACAGCGAGTTGATGGTGAAGCAGATGAACGGCGAGTACCGCGTGAAGAACGCCGACCTCCAAGATCTGTACGCCGAGGCGTCGGATCTCCGCCGGCGCTTCGACCGCGTGACGCTCGACCACGTCCGCCGGGAGAAGAACAAACGCGCCGACGAACTCTGCAATCTCGCCCTGGACGGCAAGCCGCTCGATTACAAAAAGCCGACGACGCCGACGGCGGCCGTCTCCGCTCCGAAGGTTCACGCCAGCGACCACGCGGTGCGCTCGGATGTCCTCGCGTGCCTGAATGCCGCCGCAAACTCGTGGGCGGCGAACGGACCGGGTCAACCGTCGAGCGCGCTAGTGTGGGAGCAGATTTGGTCGATCCTCGAAGACGGGAACGTGCTGAAGAAGAAGAAAGCGAACTGACCCATGCCCGATCTCCTCCCATTCGCGGCCATCGCCGAGGATGCACTCTTGCAAGTGGGGGGCAAGGGCCTCAGCCTCGCCCGCACCGCGGCGGCCGGGTTGCCGGTGCCACCGGGGTTCGTCGTCACCACCGAGGCGTATCGCCGGCTGTTTCAAACCGGTGCCGCGGGCGATCTGGAGTTCGTAGCTCAACTTCAATCCGCCTACCGTGAGCTAGGCGGTAGCTCCGTCGCGGTGCGGTCCTCCGCGACGGCGGAAGACGGCGCTGAAACCAGCTTCGCGGGGCAGCAGGAAACGATCCTCGGCGTCGTCGGCATCGACGCTCTGCTGAAAGCCGTGGAGCGATGTTGGAAGTCCCTGCACACCGAGCGGGCCATCGCTTACCGCCGGCAGCAGGGGATCGCCGATGACGGCGCGGCCATGGCCGTGGTGGTTCAACAACTCGTCCCCGCAGACGTGGCCGGGGTCCTCTTCACCCGCGATCCGCAGGATCCGACGGGGCAGCACCTGAGCGTCGAAGCCTCGTGGGGCTTGGGCGAAGCGGTCGTGAGCGGGCGCGTCACCCCCGACCGCTACCGGGTGAACTTGGCGACCGGCGTCGCCGCCGAGAAGCACGCGGGATTGAAGACGGTGGAGTTCACCCCCGCCGGCGAGCGCCCCATCGACGGCGCCCGGCAAACCGAGTTGTGCCTGAGTGACAGCGACTTGTCAGCGCTCGCGGAGTTGGCGCGGAAGGTCGAAGCCTGCTACGGCGCCCCGCGCGACATCGAGTGGGCCATCGCCGGGGGCCAACTCTACCTCCTGCAAGCTCGGCCGATCACGACGGCGACCGCCGCGGAGCGCGAAGACTTGCGCCGGGCGACCATCGCGCAGCTAGCGGCCCTCGCGGAGCCGGCCGGAACGGTTTGGGTGAAGTCGGGCATCGGCGAAGTGCTGCCCGCGCCGACGCCGATGACGTGGGCGCTCGTCGGTCGGATGCTCGCCCAAGACGGCGGCTTCGGGGCGATGAACCGCGACCTCGGCGCCAGCCCGGACGAATCGCTCGGGAGCCAGTCGGCGTTCGATCTCGTCGCCGGCCGGCCGATGATGAACCTGTCCCGCCTGCCCCGGATGCAGTTCGACCGGGCACCGTTCGAGTACCCGTTCGCGAAGTTCAAAGCCGATCCGAAGCTCGCGCTCAACCCGGTGCCGACGCTGCTCGGGTTCGGGGGACTCGGCGGAATCCTGCGGATGCCGATCACCGTCTGGCGGCTCTGGCGCATGAGCCGGGGGCCACGATTACTGATGGCGACGTACCCGGATCGGTTCCGAACTGAGGTCGCGCCGAAGTTCGCGGCCGAGGCGAAAGCGGCGCTGGTGCTCGATTGGGCCGGGTTGCCGACGGCCCGCTTGCCGGAATTGCTCGGCGAGTGGACGCGGCGGACGCTCGTCGATTTCGCGCGCGAAAGCCTGAAGGCGACGGTGCTGGCCGACCTGGCGTGGAGCCACTTGTTCAACTTGCTGAAGCCGAAGCTCGGGGACGAACGGGCGAGCGCCGCGGTCGCCGAACTGGCGCGGGGGGCGAAGCCGTCGGCCGAGGTGGCGCTGGCGGACGGCATCCGGGCCTTCGCCGACGGAGTGCTGCCGGAGTCGCTCTTTTTGGAACGCTTCGGCCACCGCTGCCGCAACGAAATGGAACTGGCCCAGCCGCGCTGGAGCGAGGACCCCGCGGCCGTGGCGAAGTTGGTGGGACAGCCGTCCGGCCTGTCCGACATCGCCGCGGAGATCGCCGCCGTCGGTCGACTCGCGGGCGATGACCTCTGGAAGCGGATCGCCAACGAGGCGCGCTTGGTCGGCGCCCCGCGAATCGGCGGGGCGAAGGCGGCCGAGAACCTACGGTCGCTGCTCGGCCTCCGCGAAGCGGCCAAGCATTACTTGCTGATGGGGTACGCCGTGATCCGGCGGGCGCTCGTCGAACTCGACGGACGCTTCAAACTGAACGGGGGCATCTTCTACCTGCTGCCCGCAGAGTTGCCTGACCTGCTGGCGAATCACGACCACACCGGCCTGATCGCGAAGCGGAAGAAAGCGCGGCGGCTCGCGCTGTCACTCGAACTCCCGCTTGTGCTGTTCAGCGACGACCTCGACGCCATCGGCCGCGCGGAA
>JANOSQ010000114.1:0-3402 GCA_031415915.1 Fimbriiglobus sp.
GTTCGAGCCGATCCGCGCGGAGCCGCCGAAAGGGGAACCGAAGATTTCGACCGGGCCGAGCAACGTCGCCGACATCCGCAAGCTGCTCGATGCCGCGACCAAGATCTATGCGGCGGTACCCGATTACGAAGCGAAGCTCGTCCGGCGCGAGGTCGTTTCCGGCAAGGCGCTGCCGACGGAGGAGCTGAATTACGCCCACCGCAAAGAGCCATTCAGCATCTACTTGGCCGTGACGGGGGAAGTCGGGAAAGGCCGCGAGATGCTTTATGTGAAGGGGCAGAATGCCGGGAAGTTGATCGTGGTCACCGGCAAAGGGGACAACGCCCTACTCGGTGTCGGCAAGCGGATGGAACTCGACCCGGACAGCGCGCTCGTCACGGGCAAGAGCCGCAACCGCATCTACGACGCGGGCATGGGCAAGATGCTGGCGACCATCGCGAAGTACGTCGAGCAAGCGGAATCGGGCAAACGGGCGGTCGATACCGTGCGGCTCCGCGAGGGAACCGAAGGCACCGACCCGAAACGGGCTTTGAACACGATCGAGATCGTGTTTCTACCCAAAGATGAACCGCTGCTGCCGAAAGGTGGCTCGCGAACCTACGGCTTCGATGCCGACAAGAAATCGCCGTCGTTCGGCCTGCCCGTGCAGATCGTGACGCTCGACGAGAAAGGCAAGGAAGTCGAGTTCTACAGCTTCACGGCGTTCAAAATCCCCGCCAAACTCACCGACGCCGATTTCAGCCCCGACCGCTTGATCGGGAAGAAGAAGTGACTCCCTGCGAAACCATGCGATTCATCGTGGTGGTGGCCATGGTGTTGACTCCCTGAGAAAGTCGAACTGCGCCCGCCGCAATATCCTGCGACGGTGGGAGAGCGTTGCGCAACTCCCGTGCCCACGGAGATGCCATGGACGCCACCCGCGAAGTCGGCCGTGCCAAATGGCTGTTGATCGCCCTCGCCGTCCTCCTCATTTCGGGTTGCCTCAGCTACGGCGAAGCCCTCTACTGGATCGGCGGCGAAGACGTCCAAGCCGACATCACGAAGGTTTCCGAAACCCAGCGCCGGCGGCGCTGGGTCGGCCAGAATCGCAAGCGGTTGATCATCGATTACGCTTTCACCGAACCGAACGGCGCCCGCCGGACGGGGTCGGACACCGTCTCGCGAGATTGGCCCGGGCCGAAAACGGGGAAGGTCGGCGTGCGCTACACCCCCGGCGAGAACGGCAGTTCTCGCTTGGCCGGAGAAGCCAATTGGATCGCCTTGGCGCTCTTCGGTCTCTCGGCCGCGGCCGTCGCGGTCTTCGTCGGCAAACTCTATCTGGAAGCGCGAGCGGCCACCCGGGAGCCGAAGCGCCGCCGGCGGCGGGATCGGGAGAATTGAGAGGTGGTCAATCTTGGGAAATCACCGCGGTGTATTCCGGGTCGTCCTCGCGGTTCGGATCGCGGACGATGCCGCTGCGCGGAAAGCCTCCGGAATACCTTGACGTATTAGCTGAACGAATACTCTACTAGGTGCTACAATGGTCAAATGGGCCACGCCTTACAGGCCGCACCGAATGAACAAGAAATTCCCGCAGTACGCAAAACCTCCAATCGTCGAACTGGTGCTGGGAGTCCAGTTCGATTCGATTCCCGGTTTTACTACCGCCCACTCGGGGTGGTTCTGGCGGGAATATTTGGGGGCCGATTGGAAAGTTTCGGAGGGCCAACTGGTGCCCGAGCAAACCGAAGTTTTTGGCGGGTTGACCCCTAGCCGGTTGGCATTTCAGCTTTCCCAAAATGCAGCGTCAAGACTATTGGTAGAAAACGCTTCAGGAAACCGTCTGCTTCAACTCCAGCACAGCAGGCTCCACTACAATTGGCGGAAGAAGGACGAGGAGTATCCTCACTTCGGATTAGTGTATGACGAATTCGATAGATTCTTCACGGCATTCAAGAACTTTGTCGATGTCGCTGGTTTGAAGCCGGTGGTGGGGAATCAGTGGGAAGTCACCTACGTTGACATCATACCTAGCGGTGAACTGTGGAATAACGTAGGCGACTTCAACGACGTATTGCCCGGACTTTTCCCGGCACATACCGAACTTGACGGATTGTTGCCAGAGACCTTCGCCGTAGAAAGAGCCTACGAAATAACACCCCAGAGAGGTAGATTGCATGTGGCTGTCAATCTAGCTTTCGTTGCTGGGGAGAAGGTGCCCGCTTTGCTCGTCAACATGACGGCAAGAGGGCCTATCGCTGCCGATTCGCCCACATCGCTCAGGGATCATATGGAAATCGGTCATATTGCGGCAGGAGAAGCGTTCGCCCGGCTCACATCGGACAAGGCCAAGTGTTTCTGGGAGGCCAAGTCATGAACGCATCTGCGACGCCATGGGTCACTCGGGCCACAGCATACCTGGCAGGGTATTCGTGTCAAGTGCCGATGCCGCAACTGCTCGCGGCGCCCCAGAGCGTCATCAAAGATCGCCAGAGTGAGCGTTGGGATTCTGTTATAGAGTGTATTGCAAAGATGCAGTGGCTCAAGAGGAATTGGGACGGCGACTGCGCGATTCCACCCACCGGATCGCTCATTACTTCCGTAATTGAGCTTGCAACACATCTCAAATCAAAACATGCACAACCACCTACAAGGGTTTCTCCAATAGTGGATGGAGGGATCGCCTTGGAATGGCAAGTGGGCGACGAATTCTACCACTACGAATTTCTGATCCCCTACATCGCCGAAGCGTTTACCTCCATCCCCGGCACCCAACCGAAATACGAAGAGATTGACTTCAAATATATCGTAACTTCAATCCGTGATTCGTACACGAATCAATCGAGAGACCAATGGAGCCAATCCCCGACAGCCCTGGCCCTGTTGAGTCGTCCGAGTTTGTGTATCGCCGGATTTTAAAGATGTATTACGATTCACATCGGCAGTCGATGCCCGTTGACATTCTGGCGTTCAAGCCGAATTCGGGAGACGGCAACGGCATTTCGGTGGTTAGGAAGAAATACACAGGCTCTCCCCTAGACGCACTCGTTGGCGTTGAACAGGACAGGTACCACCTTGCCGAATTGCCAGTGGCTCTTTTTGAGTCGCTTGAATTGGCCGTAGTCGAAGCACGACGTACAAACTGTATCGGCCACGCCTGCGTGCCCAAGTTGAGTAACACTAATTACGACAACAAAGCGCTTAAAGCGGATCTAAAAGAAAAGATGCGATTGCTGGCTATTGAGGCCGGAAAGAACATGATATTTCTGCAATCTATCGAACAATCATAGTTATTGGCCAATTTCGTATCAGACTGCCCGAGTAACGCCCCTTTCCGTATCACGGTGCCAATCCGTAGCAAAGCATTATTCGTAGAAGCGGTTCAGCAGGTCGGCCACTTCGCCCGGCTTCCGGAGGTCGTAG
>JANOSQ010000115.1:0-2959 GCA_031415915.1 Fimbriiglobus sp.
CTCCGGCCGCTCCGCGGTCCGACCTGAGAATCGCGACTCCGTCGTGGTGTTCGAAGGTGGATCAAATCCGGGCGTCCACCTTCCGTTTCGCTCCAAGAGACCGCGGAGCGGCCGGAGAGCGTTCCCACGCGGAGCGTGGGAACGAGATCCCTCTCGTTCTTTCACACGCTGCGCGGGCCGACATCAGAAAAGCCAGTCCGTGGCGATGTCGTGCGGCGCGTTCAAACCGGCGTAGTTCCGCGCGCTGCTGTACAGCCAATGGGTCGGCTCCTCGACATACCCGCGTGCCACCGGGTTGTTATGGATGTACTCCATTTTCTGCTCCATCATGGCACCCGTCGCGATTTGCTGCGGATGGCTACCTTCTTGCCAAAGCTGGTAGTCGCGGTCGGACTTGTGGGTGGCTTTCCCGTGCGACAATTGGTCCAGGATGCCGCGCTCGCCGCGCTCTTGTAGAAGGTCGAGGATCTTGCGTGCTGTGAACGACTTGAAGTGTCCAATTTGCTTCGACATGTCGTCCGCGATTCCGATTCCGTGGAGGTGGTTTTCCATCACGACATAGGCGAAGAGCGTCATGCGGCCTTGGTCTTGGAGGAATTTCCAAGAGTCGAACACGATGCGGACACAGTCGGGCCGTGTGAACACCGGCAACCATCCGACAATGGTGCATGTGAAAAAATACGGGTATTCGGCTTCGTGGAATTGGTAGCGGGATCGGCTCATGCAGGGAGGATACGAAGCGAGGATTGATCGGGCGAAAATCGCACCAGGTTGGGCCTCGTTTGGGCCTCGTTCCCACGCTCCGCGTGGGAATGCTCTGCGACCGCTCCGCGGTCTGTTGAAGCAAAACCGCTGGGCATCCCAGTCTGATGGCCGGCTCCGGATACCGCGACGGACGGGTGCTCCTCGGGTGGGACCGCGGAGCGGTCGCAGAGCGTTCCCACGCGGAGCGTGGGAACGAGAGTTTCCCCCTTCCTGACTCGCGCCGAATCGCCTCGCCGCAACCCCTTGCCGCGCATGGTCGCATTCGCGCTCCCCGGGTTCCGAACGGACGCGCTCCCTGTTGTTCGCCAAGTTCGCGTGCTTCCGCCTGCTGCCCCAGCCATTCTTCCAAACGCTCCCCCGTCAGTTCAGTCGATCCCGCCCACTCCACATCCCCGACTTACGCCAATCCGACTCGTTCTAACCCCATGCCGTGCATGGCCTGTTCAGCGATCGGAAATCGAGTTCAGCGTTTTGCAATCGAGTTCACGCGAGGGTGTGTGTGTTCTCGCTGAACTCGATTTCGGGCCGCTTCACCCCCCATTTCCTTCGGAGTGGTCGAGCGGCCATCGGGGCTTCCTGCGCAAGGGTGTAAAACGAAAACCGACCCCGGCCGCTTCGGTCTGCCCTGCAAAGCGAATCTTGCACCCTCGCAATCCGATGTTGACTCGCCGCTTCCCTTTTTGCGAACATCTCGCATCCCGGCAGGAAGCCGTGGCCACGCACCCTGATTTCCACGGATGGATCCGTCTATGCCCGTGCCATTCCCCGGCCTGCTCGGTCGCTTCGCGTCCAAGGATATCACGGTCGGCATCATCGGCCTCGGCTACGTCGGCTTGCCATTGGCCCGGGCCTTCGCCCGCGCCGGCATCCGCGTCCTCGGTTTCGACATCGACACGCACAAGGTCGATAAGCTCAACGCCGGGCGGTCGTACATCCAACAGATTCCGGATTCGACCATCGTCGAAATGCGCGATGCCGGATTCGTGGCCACCGATCGCTTCGATCGCCTCGGCGAAGCGGACGCCGTGCTGATCTGCGTGCCGACGCCGCTGACCGATACCCGCGAGCCGGACCTGAGCTACGTCGTCAACAGCGCCCGCGCCATCGCCGGGCAACTGCGGGCCGGGCAGTTGATCGTGTTGGAATCCACGACCTATCCGAGCACGACCCGCGGCGATGTGCTGCCGGTGCTCGAGCGGACGGGCCTCAAGGCCGGGGTCGATTTCTTCCTCGCCTTCAGCCCGGAGCGCGAAGATCCGGGCAACCAAACGCACTCCGTCAGCAGCATCCCGAAGGTCGTCGGCGGACTCTGCGAGCGCAGCGCCGATTTGGCGTGCCAGCTCTACGCGGCCATCGTGCCCCAAGTGGTGCGCGTGAGCAGTCCGGAGATCGCGGAAGCTTGCAAGATTTTGGAGAATACTTACCGGGCCGTGAACATCGCGCTCGTCAACGAACTCAAGGTGCTCTACGACCGGATGGGCATCGATGTCTGGGAAGTGATCGACGCCGCGAAGACCAAGCCCTTCGGCTTCCAGGCGTTCTACCCCGGCCCCGGCCTCGGCGGCCACTGCATCCCCATCGACCCGTTCTATCTGACGTGGGTCGCCCGCCGGCACGGGCTGAGCACGCGCTTCATCGAACTCGCCGGCGACGTGAACACGGCGATGCCGACGTACGTCGTCGGCAAAGTCGGCGAAGTGTTGAACGACGCCGGCAAGCCGGTCCGCGGCAGCAAGGTCGCGATCCTCGGCATGGCCTACAAGAAAGACGTGGACGACCCGCGCGAGTCGCCCGGCTTCGAACTCATGGACTTGCTCATCCGCAAGGGGGCGAGCGTGACCTACAACGATCCGCACATCCCCCGGCTGCCGCCGATGCGCCACTACCCGGACTTGGCGATGGACAGCAGCCCGCTGACCGCCGAGTACCTCGCGGCGCAAGACTGTGTGCTGATCGCCACCGATCACACGGCTTACGATTACGGATTCGTCGTGGAACACGCGAAGGCGGTGGTCGATACCCGCAACGCGACGAAGAAGGTGACGGCGGGGCGGGAGAAGATTGTCCGCGGATGAGAGTCGTTCGCCGTTCGTGCTGCTCCGAGTGGCGCGTGTGCGAACAAGTCCATTTCAAGCGCGCAAGACTTCAGGAGGTTCTTCGCCGGGGTCACGCTTTGCGTGACGCCGGCGAGAAT
>JANOSQ010000116.1:0-3515 GCA_031415915.1 Fimbriiglobus sp.
CCGGTTCGCCGCCGTCGCTGGCGCGTCCGGCTAACGGGAGAAGATGACGAACTCCACCTACCGTGTGAGGTCGGGCGTCGTGCCTCGCAGACTCGGCCCGACGGAGACAACCTCAAGGTTGAACTCCAACGGGGAATGGCAACTCGAGGCGACTGACGGGCGAGCATCGCGGCGCCGAGCGTATTTCCGAGCTGCGTGCGTGAGCTGCGTCTTGTTCGGGCGCGCAGCTGACGCTGGCGGCTCGGAGGGAAGCGGTGCGATGTCGGCTCGTCAGAGCCGGACGCGTCAGCGACGTTTTCGGTTCGGAATTCGAAATCCGAATCGTGTCCGGGCGTTCGCTTCTCACGTCGCTCACGCGTCCGGCTCTGACAAACCGTGAACAGCCGAATCGTACCGGATGTTCACACGCCGCTGACGCTCAGGCGAATCAATCTTCCAAAACAGTTTCGTCCAGCACGCCCGGTTGCGGTTCGACGCTCATTCGCTTCGCGGATCGTCGCAAGTCCTTGCTGTGCTCGGCGTATCGACCGACCACCCCGCCGGGATGGCGATTCGTCCAATGCTTCCAATGGTTCCAAATGGGGGTGTCACACATTCGGTTGGAACCATTCTGCGCCCGAATCACGGCCTAGAATATCAACACTATCCAAAAGTTTTCCACGACCCCAAGGTCGTGGCCGAATTGAAGCCCTTCTGACCCCTTTGTCCACTCTATCGTGAGGGTGCACGTTACTATCGCTCAGTATCTGCTTTGCCAGCTACCCGCCTCCAGACTGTGCTCCGCATCACCAGACCCATGCTCGCGATGACCAGCAAAAATAGCAGCGTGTGGCTGCCGTAGGCGAGGCAGGCGTCTTGGAATTCCTCCGGCCCCAAGCTCGGGCCGAATTGCAGAAGTACAACCGCGCCCAGCAGCGTGTACAGCGCGATTCGCCAGCGTCGGGTCAAGGCTCCGCTGGCGAGAACCGCGAAGAGCACGGCGAACGGCAGCATCAGCGTCGTGGCGTGGTGCTTCCACGTTCGCTCGCTGAAGAGCAACATCCCGAGCAGGACGTAGCTGCACTCGGCGGCGAAACCCAAACTCGTTCGGTTCTGGCGCTTCGACACATTCACCCACCCGAGCCAGAGCAGCACCCCGACCCAGATCACTTGGCACGCCCGGATGAGCAACCGCGCGTTGGCCGGGCCGATGTCCACGATGGTGTGGTAGCCGCCGGGGATCGGTTTGTCGTCCTCGTCCCAGTCGATGCTCGACGGTTCGTCGGTCAACAACCGCACCACGGTGCCGGGGATCGACTGGTTCGCGTGCTCGCTCGTGATTTTACCTTCCACCAAGAAAGGCTTGGCCATCGCGTCGTACCAGCTTTCCAGCAGTGCGTTGTTGTGCTTCCAACCGAGCACCGCCCCCGGCACGGCGAAGAACCAGATGCCGAGTCCGACGACGCAGCCGAGCAGAATTTTCCCGCCCGAGTTCCACGCGGCCGGCAGGATCCGTTGCTTGGTTCGGAAGGCCAGCATGACGGACGAAATCATCTTCCACCCGAAGTAGGGGATGAACAGCGCCGGCGTGATCTTGCAAGCGATGGCCAGCGCCAACACGATGCCCGCGGTCGCGTCCCAACCCCGTCGATAGAGTTCGAGCGCGCCCAAGCAGAGGAACGCGATGTAGATGTTGACGTTCCCGTGCGACAGGTCGCCGAGCAGTGGATGCAAGCTGAAAAGGAACGCGCCGAACTTTGCCCAATCGGGCATCGGCCCGCAGAGGCGGAAGGCCCAGAGCAACGCCAGCCCCGCCATGCCCACCTTGAGGAAGAACCAGAGCATGGCGCCCGCGCTGGCCGGGAGTTCGGCGAGCGGCCAGAGCGTCAGCGCGAGGATCGGCGGGTTCGGGTAGTTGAAGTGCCGATAGATGTCGTCGCCTTTCTTCAAGCCGGGCATTGGGCCACGGCCGGGCGTTTCATCCCCGATGAGTTGGGGCCGCCAGCGGAGGAACGCCGTCCGCGTTTGCGTGCCGAGCCGGCTCAGGCGCGTCGATTTCTGATAGTGCTGCCAAGCGGAGAACGCGACGATGCCAACGAGCAAACAACCGAGGGCGATGCGTCGGGAGGAAGTGTTCATTCGGGGAGTTTAGCGGGGGACGTTCCCACGGCACAAGTGCAGCCGAAAGGAACAATTTGGAGAATCGCCTCCGCATGAGCTTGCCCACGGACTCCGATGGTGGCACAATCGCTTTCGGGAACTGTCAATCCCCCGTCCGCGTAGAATACGGTAGCCCATTCGGGTCTTCGTCCGGCCAGCGCAGGAACACTCCATGCCCCGGTTTTTCCGCTTCGCCGTCGCGGTCGTCTTGGCGACGGCCGCGCCTTCCGCATTCGCCCAAGATGTCCCTGCGCAGAGCCCCTTCGACCTCGCCCGAGCTTTGCGGGACAACGAACAACCCGACCTCGCCCTCGAATACCTCGACGACTTAGCCAAGTCCCTCCCGCCGCAGTGGCAGGTCGAATTGCCCATCGAACGGGCCAAGACGCGGATCAAATTGGCGGCCCCGGAAACGGACGAGGTGAAGCGCGACCTGCTGGTGAACGAAGCCAAAGCGGAACTCGACCAGTTCTTGAAAGCCCACGCCAGCCACCCGCGGGCCGTGGAAGCGGCGATGTCGCTGGCGAACGTCGCTTCTTTGCAAGGGAAGTCGCAGTTGGGCCGGGCCAACCGCATCCCGGATACCAAAGGACAGCAAGCGGCCGCGGCGCTCGCCCGGCCGTTCTTCACCGATGCCTCGGCGAAGTTCCTGCAAGCCGCCACGGCCTTGGAACAATCGGCCAAATCGGCGGCGTCCCCCATCCTCAAGCGCGATCTCACCCGCGAATGGTTCCAGACGATCCTCGATCAGGGCATCAACCGCTACTTCTTGGGCGAATCGTACATCGCGGCCGTGGACAAGAAGGACATCGACGCCCGGTACAAAGCTTACAAGGACGCCCAAGAGATTTTCTTGAAGCTCGGGGCGCGCGATGCGAACCACCCGCTCTGCTGGATCGCCCGGGCTTGGGCCGGCGAGTGTTTCTACCACATGAGCGAGACCAAGAACGCCGAGGACGCATTCGCCAAGATCAAGAAGGATGCCGAGAAGTTCCCCAACGGCCCCGGCGCCGCCGGGGTGCGCCAAGCCCGCTTCTTCGAAATCCGCGACAAGTGGATCCAGCTCCAAGCCGGGAAGAACAACACCGCCCCGCTCTACTCGCGGGTGCGCACGCTCTGCGAAACTTGGCTCGCCGACTACCGCGCCTTCCGCGTCACCAACGAAACCTACGCCGTCACTTATTACTCCGCGACCACCAAGTACGACGAAGCCTACCTCGGGGTGAAGGTCGATTCGAAAACGATGAAAGTCGAAGTCAACCCGAACGTGATCCCGCTGCTCAAAGACGCGGACAAAGACTTCCGCCGGCTCGCCGACACCGAAAACGAATACACCGCCCGGGCCTCGCGAGATCGGCCGAAGGTCATCCGTCTCC
>JANOSQ010000117.1:0-1862 GCA_031415915.1 Fimbriiglobus sp.
TTGTTGGCGACGGCGAGCACGTCGAAGGCGGTCTCGGCGCTCAGCGACCGGGCGAAGGCGCTGTACGTGACGGGGGCACTCATGGCGAAATCCGGAAGCGGGGAACGGGCCGGAGAGGTGCAGGTATGAAATGGAAGCGGCGGGGTACGGACAGGCGGAGACGGGGAATTCGGCGGTGAACGGCAAGCGTGGGAAGCGTATCAGGGGGCGGAGAAAACGAGCGATCGATGCCAATGTCGTGTTGTGGATCCACGCATGGGTCAGCAGTTAAAAATCACCCGCGAGTGTGGTGAAACCACGAGTCGCGTCATTGACTTCGCGACCCCGGCGCGTCAAAGTCTTGTATCGGAATCGCCAGAGTGCCAGGATCGCCCATGCCCGTGCTCATCCTCTCCGAAGACGACGTGCGAGCCGTCCTCACCATGGACCTCGCCCTCCCGGCCGTCGAAGCCTCCTTCCGCAAGATCGCCCTCGACGAAGCCGTCAACGTTCCCCGCCAGCGCTGTCAGACCGACTCCGCGATGCTCCACGTCCTCCCCGCGGCCGCCAAGACCCTCGGCGCCCTCGGGTTCAAGGCTTACACCACGGGTCACTTCTACCCGCAATTCAAGGTCTACCTCTTCGACCCCAAAGCCGGCGGGCTGACGGCGATCCTCGACGCCGACTTCCTCGGCCAAGTCCGCACCGGCGCGGCCAGCGCCATCGCCGCCAAGAAGCTCGCCCGCGCCGACGCGACCACCGTCGGGTTGATCGGCACCGGCCGCCAAGCTCGCACCCAGTTGGAAGCCGTGTGCAAAGTCCGCGCGATCTCGAGGGCGAAGGTCTACAGCCGCGACGAGGCCAAGCGGACGGCCTTCGCCGCCGAGATGAGCGGCCTTTGCGGCGTCGAAGTGGAACCGGTGGCCACGGCCCGCGAAGCGGTGGACGGGCGCGACATCGTCATCGCGGCGACCAGTTCGCGCGAGCCGGTGTTGAAGGGCGAGTGGTTGGCGCCCGGAACCCACGTCACCCTGATGGGGTCGAACTTCCTGACCAGCGCGGAAGCCGATGTCGAGGTTTTCCGCCGGGCGAAACTGGTCACGGTCGATAGCAAAGAGCAAGCGCGATCCGAAGCGGGCGACTTCGTCGCCGCGCTGGGGGAACACGTCCTCGCTTGGCCCGACATCAAAGAGTTCTCCCAAGTGCTCGTGAACCGCTACCCCGGCCGCGAGTCGGCGGAGGAGATCACGCTGTTCAAGTCCTTGGGCTTGGGCGTGCAGGACATCGCGGTCGGGGTCAAGGTCGTCGAACAAGCGCGGGCCAAGGGCTTGGGGCGCGAAGTGGAGATGTGAAGCGCCTCACACGCTCGTCAAGAATCCGAACAAGATTTCCGACGCCGCTTCCAACTCCGCCAGATCGATCCATTCGTCCTTGGTGTGGGCTTGGGCGATGTCGCCGGGGCCGAAGACGACCGCGGCGATGCCGCCTTCTTGGATCGTGCTGGCGTCGGTGCCGTAGGGGACGTTCCACACTTCGTGCCGGCCGCGAACGCGGTCGATGGCGGCGCCCAACTTCGCCGCGTATTCGTCGCCCCCCTTCGGCAACAGCGGTGGGCAAGCCAGCTTCGGCGGGTGCGCGACGAACTCGAATCCCTTCAGATGCCTGTTCAAATCCTCGATGGCTTCGGTCGCCGATTCCCCCGGCAGCAATCGGCGGTCGATGTCGATGAGGCAGCGGTCCGGCACGGTGTTCGGGCTGACGCCGCCGCGGATCGTGCCGACCACCAATGTGCGCGGCCCGAGGTTCGCATCGGGAGTGCGGGCTTGCAACTCCTTCGCATAGGCTTCGATGGCGGTGAGGATCGCCCCCATCCGGTAGACGGC
>JANOSQ010000118.1:0-3486 GCA_031415915.1 Fimbriiglobus sp.
CGGGTTCGGGTTCAGCCCCATCTTCTGGAACTTGGACTTCGGCCAGAACACCGGGTTCATACTGTTGGGGTTGGCCGGGTTCCTCTGGTTCCGTCCAACCCGCCCGTGGCTGGCGGGTTGTTTCGCGGCGCTCACCGCGATCAAACCCCATTTGCTTGCCGTCTTCGGTGTGCTCTTGCTTTGGGATGCAGGAACCCGTGAGGGACGGCGGGCGCTGTTCGGCGGAGTCGGAGTGATCCTGCTCGGTTCCCTCTTCGCGCTCGTGGTTCAACCGCAAATCTTCGATTGGTTCCTCGAGGCGCTCCGGCGCCCCACGGTTCCCGAGACGACCCGCCTCGCAGATTGGCAACTCCCCCTGCTGAGCTACCACTTCCGGCACGCGGTCGATCCGAACCGCTTCTGGTTGCAGTTCCTTCCGCTCGGGGTCACGGTCGCCGCCGTGTCCGTGTGGCACTGGAATCGCCGCATCGATTGGCATTCGACGCTCCCGTGGGCCGTAGTGCTCTCGTGCCTCGTCGCCCCCTACGGCGGTTGGATCTTCGACCTGACGGTTTTGATCCTGCCGGTGCTGTACTTGTTCGGGCGATTTGTCCGAGCCGGAAGCGTGAGCGACGGTCGGTCGAGAGTGAGCAACGGTCGGCCGAGCGGGACCGTCGCTCACGCTTCCGGCTCGGAAAGATGGATCCTCGCAACTCTGCTCGCCCTCATTTCGTGGTTCGGCTTCCGCATCGGCGGCTTGGCGGAACCGATCTGGTTCACCCCCGCCGTCGCCGTCGTCCTCATCTACGGCTGGTACCGCTCGCGGTCGAATCCGTAAACTGCGCGAGAGAGAACCGGCACGCGAGAACCGTCCATGAATCGGGTCGTCATCATCGGCGGGGGTTTCGGCGGGTTGACCTGCGCCACCGACCTCCGCAAGTACGCCGGGGAAATCACGCTCGTCGATCGGCGGAACTTCCACCTGTTTCAGCCGCTGCTGTACCAAGTGGCGACGGGGTCGCTTTCGCCGGCGAACATCGCGGCGCCGCTGCGGTCGATCTTGAAGTACCAGAAGAACGCGAAGACGATCCTCGCGGAAGTCACCGGCTTCGACCTCGCCGCGAAGGAGGTGCTGTTGAAAGACGGCCACCGCCTCCCGTTCGACACGCTCATTCTCGCCACCGGTTCCACGCACCATTACTTCGGCCAAGACGCCGCGTGGGAACCGCACGCCCCAGGGTTGAAGACGCTCGAAGACGCCACCGAAATCCGCCGCAAGGTGCTCAGCGCCTTCGAGCGCGCCGAGGCCGATCCGGACATCACCCAGCGCCGCAAGCACCTCACGTTCGTGATCGTCGGCGGCGGGCCGACGGGGGTCGAGATGGCCGGGGCCATCGCGGAACTCGCCCGGCAAACCCTCCGCCGCGACTTCCGCACCATCGACCCCGCCGACGCCAAGGTGATCCTCGTCGAGAACAGCGACCGCGTGCTCGAACACTTCGCCGAGAAGCTCTGCCATCGCGCCGCCGAGTCGCTGTCACTCATCGGGGTGGAACTCTGGCTGAAATGCAAAGTCACGGGCATCGCCGCCGATCACGTGCTCATCAACCGGGCCGGCACCGTCGAGACGCTGGCCACGGAATGCGTCGTCTGGGCGGCGGGGGTGAAGGCCAACCCGCTCGCCAAGCTGCTGGCGGACGCCGTGGGCGGCGTGACCGTGGATCGCGGCGGTCGAATCGCCGTGAACCCCGATTGCACCGTCGGAAGCCGCACCGACATCTTCGCCATCGGCGACTTGATGACGCTGCCGGGCCCGGACGGCAAGCCCTTGCCGGGCGTCGCCCCGGTGGCGGTGCAGCAGGGCCAATACGTGGCGAAAGTGCTGCTCCGCCGGGCGAAGGGCGAAGCGGCGCCGGGGCCGTTCAAATACTTCGACAAAGGGATGATGGCGACCATCGGCCGCTCGCGGGCCGTGCTCGAAAGCAACGGCATCCGCATGAGCGGCTTTTTCGCGTGGGTCGCGTGGCTGTTCATCCACATCCTCTATCTGGCCCGCTTCGAGAACCGCTTCATGGTCCTGTTCCAGTGGGCGTGGAACTACATCACGCGCAACCGCACCGCCCGCCTCATCACCGGCGAGCGGACGTACCGCGAAAGCCCGTGACCTCACTCCAGGTTCAACTCCTTCAACTCGTGCTCGAAGCGGCCCCACAGCACCGGCCGCGTCGGGATCGGCGCCGTGCGGTGGTCGAGCGCCAAGTCGAGGATGTACATCGTTTCCATGTAGCGCGTCCGCTCGCCGTTGTTCCGCAAGCGCTCGAGGTGCAATTTCTCGCGCCGGTAGCGGCGGGCCAATTCCATCAGCGTCAGGATGCGCATCCCGTCGGTGCCGTGCTCGACTTGCACATCCCGGCAACTCGGCCAATCTTCGAAGAGCAGCAAGTCGTCGACGGCGATGATCAGGATCGTGATCGGCTGGTGTACGGCGATCCCGGCCGGTTCGCAGCAGGGGGCGAGCACGTACAAATCGTGCTGGAACGGCGCGTTCGCCACCCGGTCGCAGACGAAGTTCGTCAGCGTTTCCAAGAGGTACGAACCCTCGGGGCCGTCCATGGAAATCAGCGTGTGCTTGGGCGTCGTTTGAAACGCCCGGTGCAACAGGTCGGCGGCGAGGTGGCCGTTGGGGACGACGCGGTTCAACTCCGATTGGCCGAGCGAGCGGATGCGCAGGGTGCTCGCCACTTTCTTGCCGACGCCCCCTTCCTGGCTGGCCAGCAGTTCCACCGGCTCTACCAAGTGGTGGGAGATCACCACCGTGTCGCGGGCATCGCCGCGGAGGACGTTGCGGTATTCGCGGATCCGCTTCCAACGGGCGACGACCCATGTGATCCCGGTCCCGAGGAGCAAACCCACCAGGACACTCGCACCGCGGAACCCGAACTCATCCCAAGTGAAGGCGAACATCGGACTGCTACTTTCTGCACGGAGGTGCAGAAGTGATTCGCCGTCCGGGAAACGGAATTTCGGGGAACCGACCTCCGAACCGCGCGGCCGCGATGGAAAAATCTTCCCGCGCGGCGCAGACAGTCCCGGCCCGGATCGCTATAGTGCCAGAACCACTATTCCGCAGGCGCGGGGTGTTGGCACGCTAGGCCGCTTGTCAGTCCGCCGGGTTCGCCCGCGGCGACGGTGGCCACCTCGCCCGCCGGGCCTGCCCGGTGGCGTTTGCTTTTGATAGGCGGAGTGAACCATGAAAGTCCGAGCCAGTATCAAGCGAATGTGCGACAAGTGCAAGATGATCAAACGGAAGGGCGTCGTGCGCGTCATTTGCGAAGACCCCCGCCACAAACAACGCCAAGGCTAATCAGGACTCCACGCTATGCCCCGTATTCAAGGCGTCGACATCCCCTCGAACAAGCCGACCCACATCTCCCTCCGCTACTTGAAGGGGATCGGGCCGACCACGTCGCTGGAACTCTGCGCGAAAGTCGGCATCGACCCGCAGCG
>JANOSQ010000119.1:0-5849 GCA_031415915.1 Fimbriiglobus sp.
AACCGTTCACTGGGTTTTGCCGCTGTTTTTCAGGCGATTTCGAGTTCCGAACATACATATTTGAGACAAATTCGACTCGAATATGTGAAATTGAGCGATAAAGTCCCTGAATTTTAGGCGTTTACCCGGTGAACGGTTACGTACTCCTTGGCGCTCTCGCCCACCGAACTCGGACCGCACGATTTGCTCGTGCACGCCGACGGGAAGTTGGTGGGAACCCACAAACTTGCCGATCCCAACCGTGAGGAACACCTCTTCTTGGAGCCGACGCGGGCGAAAGCTTGCGCCGCGGAACAGAAGGCCATCGCGGATCTCCGCAAAGCCATCGGCTATTCGTTCCGCTTCCGCGCGGAAGTCGGCACCGACATCACGTATCTCTATTTCCCGACCGCGGACGACATCGGCGCGCTCGACCCGCATCTGGGCGGGTTGAAAAACTTGCTGAGTCTGTACTTCCAAGACGGTCGCCTCCGCGGCGAAGGGTTGAAAAGCCTGCGGAAGATGGGTTCGCTCAAGACCTTGAGCTTCACCAATGCCGAGATCGAGGACGGGGCGTTGGCCTGCGTGAAAGATTCTGTTCAACTCGAATCGATGTCGTTCTTCGGTTGCCGCGGGATTTCCGACGGGGGATTATCCCACTTCTCTGGCTTGAAAAACCTCAAGCTCCTCGACCTGCGCAACGAGAGTTTCACGCCGGACAAACCGGCGGGGCCGCGGATTACGGACGCGGGCCTGAAGCACCTCGCGGGCCTGAACAAGATCGAATACCTGAACCTCCAAGGCCAGTCCATCACCGACGAAGGACTGATGCACCTGGGTGGGATGACCGATCTCCGCACCTTGGCGCTGTCGTTCTCCGGGATCACCGACGCCGGGTTGAAACACTTGGAAGGGCTTCGGAACCTCCGCAAACTCCACCTGTACGGCACCCGCGTGACGCCGGAAGGACGAGCGGCGTTGAAGGTGAAATTGCCCCTGATCGCCCACGAGTGAGCACCTGAAACTTCAACCGCACGGAGATTCCGTAAAACCGACAGAACTGCCGCGCTTTCGCCCGAGGTTCTCCGAGTATGTCGCTTTCGATCCGAGTGCTCCGCGATCCGACCATCTACCTGCTCAGCAAGCAAACGCTCGTCCCCGGCGAACTGGATCGATTTCTGACCGATCACGGGGTCGCGTGGAGCAGCGATAGCTCCGTGGCGTCCGAAGTGGTCACGGAATCGGCCGGGCGGGTCTGCTACATGAGCTTCGCCAAACCGCGACCGGGTGGCAATCAGGCCTACCTCACCCACATCAAGGAAGTGGGCCACGGCTCGGTCTTCGAGCACGCCGTCTGGACGTTCCTCATCACCGGGGTCAGCCGGAGCCTCACGCACGAACTCGTCCGGCACCGGGCCGGTTGGGCCTACTCCCAGCTCAGCCAGCGCTACGTCGATGAATCGGTGGCCGAATACGTCGAACCCGACATCATCGCGAACGACCCGGAATTGCACGGGATTTGGTCGGATGCCATCGCCCACGTCCACGCGGCTTATGTGCAATTGGCCGAGAAGTTGAACGCCAGACTCGCCGATCCGCAAGCCGCGACCGCGGCGATGCTCCCGGCCGACGCCGACCGCACCACGCGCCGCAAAACGGCCCGCCAAGCGGCCCGGAGCGTCCTTCCGAACGCCACCGAGACGAAAATCACGGTGACGGCGAACGCGCGGGCCTTACGGCACTTCCTCGAACAGCGCGGCAGCGTCTTCGCCGAGCCGGAAATCCGCAAACTCGCGAACGCCCTGCTCGACATCCTCGTGCAAGACAGCCCGAACCTGTTCGGCGACTACGACAAGACCCCCCTTTCCGATGGCACCTTTGAACTCAAAACCAAGTTTCCGAAAGTTTGACCCTTTTCCCTGGCTTCCGATTCCTCGTTGTGCGGGAATATCGGCATCGCCGGGCGCATCGTAATTGAAGGTGCTTCGACGATATCCGGACGATGCCCGCGAGAACACCCAACGCCACTTGGCGACTTGGGTAATTTGGAAAAACCGCCGAAAGCGCACGATTCGTTGGTCGAGCGGGGCTAAATTCGGATAATAGATCGGTTGCACCGCGCAAACCTTTTGGCCGAACGAGTTCGATTTGTGGCGATGGATTCGCCGATATCAGTTCCCACCACTCGAGCAGGCACGAAAGAGAGTTTCCCCCGCCACTGCCGCGAAGGTCGATCCGCTATCCACCCCCACGAACCACACCAGGAGCTGATATGCCGCAGTTGATGCCACGTCCCCCGCTCGCCAGGTCCCTGTTCGGCGTTGGGCCTTCCGGCCCCCGGACATCGAAATCCGACGGCAACCGGGCTCCGGCTGGCATCGTGCGGACGGGGCCGACCCTCCAAGGGCTCGACCTCCAGCGCTGTTTCGGGACCGGGGACGCGAAGACCTTCGCCATCAACAACGTGTCGCTCGACCTCCGCAAGAGCGAGATGAACTTGCTTATGGGGCCCAGCGGCAGCGGCAAATCGACGCTCCTCGCCGTGCTTTCCGCCCTCCTCCGCCCCGACGGCGGCCAAGTCCAAGCCCTCGGCCAAGACCTCTGGCGAATGACCGAGCAAGAACTCGAGCGCTTCCGCCTCCGCCACTGCAGTTACGTCTTCCAAGGCTACAACCTGTTCCCGGCCCTCACCGCCCGACAGCAGCTCGAAATCGTCCTGCGCTGGGGCGAAGGCTGCACCCGGCGCGAAGCCCGCATCCGCTCCGAGAAGGTGCTTTGCCGACTCGGTTTGGAGAAGAAATTGAACCTTCGGCCGATGCAGCTCTCCGGCGGGGAAAAGCAACGCGTCGCCATCGGCCGGGCCTTGGTGAAGAACCCCAGCTTCCTGTTCGCCGACGAACCGACGAGCGCCTTGGATTGGGAAAACGGCCAGCAGGTCATCGAATTGCTCAACGACGTCGCCCGCCAAGGCGGGGCCACGGTGTTGGTCGTGACGCACGATCCGCGTTTGTTGCCCTTCGCCGACAAAGTCTACGAAATGGCCGACGGGAAACTGCGGCACGACGCGGCCGACAACATCATCGAATTGAAGCACTCGTCGCCGGCGGTCAACCACGACACCAAGATCAACTGGAACCTCTCGGCTCTCGAAGGCCCCCGTCTGCGCTTGCAGGAACCCACTTTGCCAATCCGGTAGTCCGGCCAGTCTGTCCAGGGTGACATGCCCTACCCCCCTCTGGACAGACTCAAAATCTTCTGGACAGACCGAACTTTTCTGGACAGACCAAGCCCCCCCCTAAGACTTACGGCGAGCATCCGCGCTGGACAGACCGCGACTCCGTTGGGAAATGCGAACTCGAACCGGATTGCAGACCCGACGATACACCCGTTAGAATAAACACGTCACCCGGAGGGTTTGCGATGGTCGTCCTCTTTTCCGCCGGCCGCAGGCTGGGCACTTGGGCCGAAGCCGAGTCGCTGTTCGCCGATGCGCTCAAAGCGGGGCCGGTCGAGTTCCGCAACGAGTCGGGGGCTATCTTGGCGCGGACCACCCAGGCCGAACCGATCTGCCCGTGGGAACCCACGCTCACCGCCGAGCAGATCGACAAGCGTTCCGCGGCGGGCGGCACGAGCTTGGCCGAGTTCTGGAAGCGGATGGGCGTGGAATGAACTACACGGTCATCTGGCTCTTCGGTGCCCAAGAAATGCTCGCGGCCGTTTGGACGGCCGCTGCGGATCGGAACGAGGTGGCGGAGGCCAGCTTTCGAATCGACCGCATGCTGGCCGTCGATCCGCTCGACTTCGGCGAATCGCGGGATGCCAACCGGCGACTCGCCTTCGATCCGCCCCTCCAAGTGATGTTCCGGGTGTTCGCGGGCGACAAGCGCGTCGAAGTGGTATCGGTCGGGGCGTTCGGGCGGTGACGGTCAACTACCCCTTCGCCTTCTTCAACTCCGCGGCCAGCCAATCCTTCACCGCGTCGAACTCCTTGCCCCGGAACGCGTCCGCTTCGGGCGAATCCTCCGGCGGCATGTCCCGGTCGGTGCTCAGGCGCTGCGCCATCCGGCCGAGTACCTGAATCCGCTTGGTGCGGTCGGCGGTTTTGAGCCACGCGGATCGGGCGGGGGTGTCGAAGGGGTCGAACGCCAGCGGCACAATCGGATTGAACCCGGTCGATTTCGCCCCGCGGATGTCGTGGCAGGCCAAGCAGGCGTGCGACGGGGCGAGGACCTTCTCTTGGGCCGCACGATAGTTCGGGTCGCGCCGGGGCGTTCTCGCGTAATGTTTGCGCTCGATGTGAACGTCGCCTGCACCCCCCGCCACTTCCGAAAGTCCGGCGACGAAGCGATCCTTGAAATCATCCCGGTCCGGGAGAATTCCGGATTCGAACAGGTCCGCGAAGCTCGGCCCCGCGAAGATCAACTTGGCCATGGCGTTCGGAGCTAGCGGCACCGGCCTTTCGGCCCGCATGAGGCGAGTCACGAGGAAGCCCCGGTCGGCTTCACTCAAACCGATGGCGCGAGCCAACGCCAACACCGAGACAGCCTCCGAAGCCTTCGACGGCGGTTTGCCGGATCGCGCGAAGGCCTTCGGATTGCTCGGCTGATGGGCGCTCGGCAAGCCCGATTCCCCTCCAGCCCTCACGGCCTCGTAGCGGCGTACGGACTTCCCCGCGGGGTTGAAGTCGAGCAATCGATTCGGCGGAGTCGCCTTCTGTGCAACCGCCTCTTCTTGGAGGAACTTCACCAAATCGATCCGGTCCAGTTCGTAGCGTACGGCTTTGTCGTCGCCGATCGGCTTGTCCGCGGCGATGGCGTGGAGCATTTGGGCGAGGACCAACCGACCGTTCTCAGTCTTCACGAGCCGCTCAATGGCGGCGCGGTCGCGGAGTCGATCCGCCGCTTGCCGAACCGCCGCGTCGACTTCGACCGCCTGCGGATGGAGCAGCTTCAACCCGTCGATGGTGTCGAGTACGGCGAGTTTCGGATCCTCGCGCCCATTCTCGTCGAGCCCGTGCGGGAACTTCAACTGCGCCTTGGCGGCTGCTTTCACGGCCGGGTTGTGCATCGTGTTCGACCAGGGCGCGTCGCCGAGGATCGGGCCGCGGTTCTTGTGGCAACTGAAGCAGCGCTTACCGTCGAGGATCTTCAATTCCGGCTTGCCGCCGCCGAGGCCTTCGATGACGCCGAAGTCGAACTTCGACGAGGTCGTGTTCCACGAAAGAAACTCGACGCTCGTCACGACCGGTCGCCCCACCCCACGCAGCTCGGTGTTAGCCGCGAGGAACAACCGGCCTTCCAATTGGGGGCGATTCGCCTCCGTCTCCCCGAGAGGGGAGGGTGCCGCCATGACCCGCGGTTTCGGACGCGGCATCGGTGTCGCACGCGGGTTGAATCCGCCGCCCCAGCCACCGCCGTAACCGGAATCGACGAACGGTATCGGGTGGGTCGATGGGCGCAGGGCGAACACAACCCTCGGATGCGTCAGCCCCGAGTGGGAATCGACCGCCGAGAAGGGGATGGCGAGTTGGAGGAAATCGCCGAGCTTCGCCAACGCAGCGACGAGTTCGACGCCGTTCACGGGAATCTTCCCCGCATTTGCGTCGATCACGGCGCCGATGGCGGTGTCCGCGTAGGGTTTCTCCACCGGCTTGGGCAGGACGCCCATCAGCGCGATTATGAGAGGGATCATGGTTCAACCGGGGTCGGCGTGCGAGGTGATCGACTCAACGACGGGGAAGCTCGGGCGTTGGCGCCGTGCTGTCTTGTAGATGAAGTCGGGTTCGTCTAAAGTATTGGAAAGGGCTTTGATACGTAAATCGGTTTTCTCGACGTAAGTCCTTATGCGATCGACGTAAGTCCAATGATTTC
>JANOSQ010000120.1:0-5689 GCA_031415915.1 Fimbriiglobus sp.
TGGAACATCGCCCGGGAAGTGCTCATCTGGCAGAAGCTCATCGCTCTGCCCGGCGGCATCTCGCCGATCTTCCTCGTACTCGGCGTCATGTGGCTCGTGCAAGGGTTCCGCCAAGCGCAGGGTTACCTCCAACTCCGGCGCGAGTTCGCGGACCGCCCGACCGGCGCCCAGATCCGTTGGTTCAACGATCTGCTCCGCGAGATCAAATTCTCCGACCCGAAAACCGACCCCCAAGCCGTGTTCTTCGACACCCAGCCCCCGCTCACCGGCAAGCTCCTCGGCGACACGGCGTTCTTCGTCGAAAAAGGGGACGAGACGATCATCGTCTCCCGCCGCGACGTGCGCTTGGAGCGCGAAGAAATGGGGGAAGGTCGCCCCGCCCGGGGATACTTGACCATCGGCGGCGCCGACTTCCGGCCCTTCCCGCTCGGGACGAAGACGTGGGACAATTACGTGGCGTGGAAACGCGAAGGGGGTGAGGAACCGCCCCCGCCGGTGGTTCGTCCGACCCGCCGCCGCCGCGATGAGGATGACGGGGAGTAAAATGCGAACTCACCCACCCGCATTGACAGTCGGGGATGCCGAAACGGCGCGATCGTTGACACGCTCGGTTCACCACGAAAGCCCTCTCCCATGATCCGCCCCCTGCTCGTCTCCGGGTTCGCCATCGCCGCCATCGGCGGACTCACCGTCTGGCGCAACCTCACCCCCGTCTCCGCCACGCCCGTCCCCGAGCGCATCGCCGCGTTGCAAAAGGTCATCCGCCCCTGCGAGGACGAAGACGCCTTCGACAAAATCGCTTGGCTCACGACGATCCACGACGCCCGGGTGAAGGCGGCGAAGGAGGGCAAGCCGATCCTGCTCTGGGAAATGGACGGCCACCCGCTCGGCTGCGGGTGAAACAACGTCGTCGTGGGCCGTGTGTCCACTTTCGCCGATCCCGCTGTGCTCAAGCTGACGCAGACCGATTTCGTGCCCGTCTCCACCGACGATTGGTACACGCGCCGCCGCCAAGATGCCGAAGGCGAATTCTTCCGCAAGGTCGCCGACCAAAGCCCGCGCAAAGGTTTGAACGGCGGCACCCGGCAGGGGATCTACGTCTTCACGGCCGACGGCGAACTGCTGGCGTACAAGAACAACGGCGGTGACGCCGAGGACATGAAGGCGGTCTTCGCACGGGCAAAGGCGAAGTTCGACAAGCTCCCCGAAGCCCGGCGCAAACCGGGCGGCGTGACCGTGCCCGCGGCGGGTAAGCCCGATCCGAACTTCCATCGCGTACTGCCCGAAGACGGCCTCGTGCTCAAGGTTCACGGTCGGATTCTGGAATCGAAGGCCGAGGCGTTTGTGAAGGGCACCTGCGACTTCACCGGCGGCGATGCCGCCTCGCGTGATTATTGCTGGATCACGGCGGAGGAAAAGAAGACGCTGGTTCCGCAGAAAGCGGAGGTCGGGTTCAGCTTCGAGCTGCCGGCGAAGATCGCCGAACGCTTGGCCCGCTTCCACCTCATTGACAACACCCGCGGCGAACCGGCCTTCTGGACGAAAGAGCAAGTCCGCAAGAATCGGATCACGCTGACCGTGACCGCGGTCAAGGACGACGCCATCGAATTGAGGCTCGACGGCGAGGTGACGTTGGACGCCGGGGAGAAGCTCGGTTACGAGCCGAAACTCCGCGGCGCCCTGCGTTACATACCGAGCAAGAAAGCCTTCGATCTGTTCGACATCGTGGCCCTCGGCGATTACCGAGGCGAGACGACCTACACCCCCGGCGCGCGGCCGGGCCGGACGCCCTTCGGCATTTCCATCGGCCTCGCGGACACGACGAAAACCGGCGAGCGCATCGCCCCGCAAGGCCTGCGCGACCGCGATCCGTACTACGGCCGCTAGCTACATCCGGATGCGAATCGGCCCGACGACTTCGCTGCCGTCCGCGGTGCGGGTGCTCTCCGGAACGGTCGCGAGGCTTTGCAATTCGCGCCGCGTGCGCTGCAGCACGACGGCGATCACGGAATCCGATTCGAGTTGGCGAGCGAGGCTCGCCAAGGCTTCGGCGGCCCAACGGGCATCGCCGCTGTTGATCGAGGGCGTTTGGAGAACGGTCGGCGACAGGGTGGAAACGCGCATCCTCAGAACCTCCTTGTTCCAGCGAGTGAAGCCCGGATTATCCGGCGCGAAAATGGGCCGTGCAAGCCCAAGTTAAGGAAGGGGGCGTAGCGACCATCCACTTCGCCTTGCCCCGGTCGGCCCGCACGCTATACCCGTGGCTCGTCCCCATAAGTCCGGAGGCCCGACCATGCGCGCTTTGGCCTCGCTGTTCGCCGTCACCCTCGGCACCGTCGCGTCGGGTCAGACGCAATCGACCGTCGCCGTCGTCAAGGTCGGCTCGGTCTCGGTGCGCTGCGGCCCGTCCGAGCAAATGGCCGTGTGCGGGACGCTGGAACAAGGGGCGGAGGTGATCGCCCACCACGCCGAGGGGAGCGACTGGTACGCCATTCAACCGCCGGCGGGATCGCTGAGCTGGATCAGTCAAATCAATGTGGAACTGAAGCGGAAGCCGGGCGAAGCGGCCGACACCTTCCCCGTCGACGCGGTGGTTCACGCCCTCGACTCCGGGGAAGTGAATATCGCCGCCGGGATGATGGGCGAGCGCAAGCCGCTGAACGTGCAACGCACGAAATTGCCGACGGGCACCGTGGTGCGGATCGTCGGCCCGAAGGCGAAGCGCGACGCGGACGACGCGGAGACGGGCTGGTACCCGATCCTTCCGCCGCGGGACGATTTTCGCTACGTCCCCCGTTCGGCTCTGGAACTCGCGGGCCGCAGCGAGAAAGTGAATTACGTGGTGAAGGGGCAAACGGAAGTGAAGCCGAGCGCCCCCGAGGGCAGCCCCGCCGCGGCGCTGCCGAGCCCGACGCCGCCGCGCTCAACGGCGGAAGTCACCGGCGACTGGCCGAATAGCCAGCTCTGGCGGGACGCCGAACGCGCCCGGGCGGACGGCCAGTATGCCCGCGCCGAAGAGCTTTACCTCCAATTGGCGACGGCCTCGAACAAAGCGGGGGATGTAAAGCTGGCGAACCTCTGCTACGAGCGCGTCCACTCCGTGCGCGAGCAGGGGCGGACGAAATCGACGACCGGGAGCCTCCGGCCGGACGAGCCGAAAACGCCGCCGATCGTCAACGTGAAGTCGGAGGGTAAGAGCCTCATCGGCGACGGCATCCTGCGGACGGTGCGCTTCGAGTACCAGAACCGGAAAGTCTATGCGCTGACGGGGTCGAAGGGGGAAGTGCGCCTTTACCTCATCGCCGACGGGATCGAACTCGAGCGCTACGTCGGCAAATGGCTCGAGATCGCCGGCACGGTCGCTTACCCCAAGGAATTCGGCGGCGACGGCCTGCTGACCGGGACGCGCATCAAAACGGTGAAGTAGAAGCTCACCCCCGCGTGTATTCTTTCAGGTAACCCTCGAATTGCTGGCGGTGGCCTTCCTCGTCCGTGAGGATGCGCACGGCCAAATCCTGTGTCACGTAGTCGGCGCCGTCGCACAGTTTGATGATCCCGTTGTAATGCTGGATTGCATCTTCCTCGGCCCGCAGCACCCCGCGGATCACGGCGACCACGTCGGTCGTCTCCGCCGGTGGTTGCAAGTAGGCTTGCTCCATTTTGATGCCGAGACTCCCCGGCACTTGGCCGCCGAGCTGCTTGATGCGCGCCCCGAGTTGTCGGGCGTGGGTAATTTCGCCTTGGATGTCGGCCGCGAGGGCGTTCTTGATGAACTCCGCGCGGACGCCGTCGATGTCGATGCTCAGCGACAGGTAGTTGATGATCGTCTCGACTTCTTTGCCGTAGGCGACCACGAGGGCCTGCACGATCTCTTGTTTCGTTGCCACGCTGCGTTCTCCTGGGGTACACATTCGGGCCGTACTCGCTAACCTACGGACTATTACCACCCGCGATCAAGAACCTTTCCGCCCGCCGATCCGCCATGGCTCTGTCCCTCGAACAGTACGCCCTCGACTACTTGGACACGCGCGGTCTCCCTTGGCCCGCCATGCCCAAAGTCGAGGCGCCGAAGGCCAAACCGAGCTTGGCGAGCATCCCCGTCCGAGCCGTGCTCTGGACGGTCTACGGATCTCTACTGGCCATCCCCACCGGGGAGTTGCAGTTCGAATCGCACCTCGATTTCGTCACCGACGCCGCGCTCGACAAGACGGTGCTCGAATTCAAAATGTGGAACGCGATGAGCCGGAAGCCGGGTGCCCCGAGCGCCCAGCTGAAGGAGATGTTCAAGAAGTCCTACGATACACTCCGGCTCAGCGGCAGCGGCGGCGAGAAACACCCCGAAATCCCCGCCGAGCGCATTTGGGAAGACATCGTCAAAAAGCTGGTGGCCCGCGAATACGCCATCGACGCGGCCCAGTACGGCTCGCCCGCGGAGTTCGCCCGCAAGATCGCTTACTTCTACCACGCCAGCATCCAGGGCACGGGCTGTTACCCCGGTGCGGCCGACACGTTGAAACTCCTCGCCGATCGGGGGATTCAACAGGGGCTGCTCGCCGACGGCCAATGCTTCACCCCGGTGCAACTGCTCCGGGGCCTGCGAACCCAAGACCCCGGCTTCGACTTGGCCATGATCTTCCCGGCCCCGCTCCGCTCGATTTCCGCGGAGTGCAAAGCCCGCAAACCCTCCACCGCGATCTTCCAAGCGGCGATCACCGCGTTGGCCGCGCGGGGCATCGCCCCTTCGGAAACGCTCCACGTCGGTTCCCACTTGGCGCGCGACATTGCCCCCGCCAAGAAACTCGGTATGAAAACGGCCCTCTTCGCCGGGGATAAAGCCTCCTTGGTGGCCACCGGCGACCGGCTGAAGGATCCCGCGACCCGGCCCGATGTCCTGTTGACCGAACTGCCCCAACTGCTCGACGTGATTGGTAACTAGGGAGCCCGCATGAGACCCGCCGACGATTCGCCCGTCCTCGATCCGCTCAGCTTCGACTTGACCAAGATCCATGCGAACCTCGACGCGATCCGCAAGATCAACCCGCACCGCTACGAATTCGAAATGCTCACGGCGGTGGTCCACGTGGACGTGTCGCAGCACCTCGTCGTCGGCTACAAGGATCTCACTGAAGCCGACTTCTGGACGCGGGGGCACATGCCCGGCTTCCCGCTCATGCCGGGTGTGCTGATGGTCGAAGCCGCGGCCCAACTCACGGGTTACTACACGGTCTCCGAGGGCTTCGTGAAGGATCAGTTGATGGGCCTCGGCGGCATCGACGGCGCCCGATTCAAACGGATGGTGCGTCCCGGCGACCGGCTCCTGCTCATCGGCCGCGGGCTGAAAGTGGACCGCCGGTTGACGCGCTTCCACCTGCGCGGCTACGTCGGCGCCGAATTCGTCTTCGAAGCGACCGTCACGGGTGTGCCGCTGAAACTGGTGGAGAGTGGTCCGTGACGAACGGTCGGTGATTCACGCACAGCCCGTCGCGCGGGATTCCGTCATCGCTGTTGCCGACTCCGTGACATCTTCGCGACCGGACTCGTCCGTAGAAATGGGGCCTCTCGGATTCGAACCGAGAACCAAGGGATTATGAGTCCCCTGCTCTGACCGTTGAGCTAAGGCCCCGCGTCGGCATTGTACTCACTCCCGCAGTTCGTCGATGAACCGCACCAAGCCGCCGGTCTCCTCGGC
>JANOSQ010000121.1:0-5398 GCA_031415915.1 Fimbriiglobus sp.
CGAAACGAAAAGTGTGATGGATCGCGCAAGCGCGATCCAATTACAAGTTCGGCGGCCGAGGAGGTTCGGAATGCGTAATGCCATTGGGGTCGCGTTGATCGTCGCGGGGTCGGTGTTGACATCGGCGAGCACCGTTCGGTGCTGAAATCCGTTGGCGCACGCGGGGAGCGAGGTCGGAACCGGCGCGACGCCGGCCCGACGCAGAGAATTTGGTGACCTCCACCGGTTGAGACTCGGAAATGCTTCGTCTACCGTCCGTGCGGTCGAACGATACAATCCCAGCATGATCCGCACGCCCGAACCTTCGACGACTTCCTCTTCGCCCAAGCGCGTCGTGGTTCTCGGTTCGACTGGCTCCATCGGCACCAGCACCCTCGATGTGGCGGCGGCGCTGCCGGATCGCATGGCCATCGTCGGCTTGATGGCCAACTCCAAATGGCGCGAACTCGCGGAGCAATGCCGCCGGTTCAAGCCGGCGGTCGCGGTTCTCACGGATCGAGCCGCGTTCGATTGCGCCGATCGAACGTTGTTTCCACCCGAGACCGAGTTGAAGTTCGGCAACGACGCGGCGTGTGCCCTCGCCCAAGTGAAAGAGGTCGATGTCGTCGTTTCGGCGGTGGTCGGCGCCGCGGGTCTGCATGGGACGTGGGCCGCGGTGGAAGCTGGCAAGACCGTCGCCTTGGCGAATAAAGAAACGCTCGTCGTCGCGGGCGGATTGATCACCGAACTTGCCGCGCGGCGGAACGCGCTGCTGCTCCCGGTGGATAGCGAGCACTCGGCGATCTACCAGTGCATCGCCGGGCATCCGCTCAAGGACGTCGAGCGGATCGTATTGACCGCCAGCGGCGGGCCGTTCCGCGGACGCACGGCGACGGAATTGGAAGCGGTCACGCCGGAGGCCGCGTTGAAGCACCCGACGTGGGTCATGGGGCCGAAGATCACCATCGACTCCGCGACGCTGATGAACAAGGCGCTCGAAGTCATCGAGGCCCATTGGTTATTCGGGTTGACCGCGGATCAAATCGACGTGCTCGTCCACCCCGAATCGATGATCCACTCGTTCGTCGAATTCGTCGATGGCTCGGTGCTCGCGCAGCTTTCCCCGCCCGATATGCGATTGCCGATCCAGTACGCGCTGACCTACCCCCACCGCGTCCCCGGCCCGACGAAGCGATTGAACTGGGCGACCCTGTCGCAGTTCCGCTTCGAGGCGGTCGATCGGCAAACGTTCCCGGCCATCGACCTCGGCGCGGAAGTGATCCGCCGGGGCGGGAGTTGCGGCGCGGTGGTCAACGCCGCGAACGAAGCGGCCGTGGCCCGGTTTTTGAATCGCGAGATCGGTTTCCTCGAAATCGCCCGCTGCGTGCGGGCCGTGTTGCACGCCCACCATTACGACCCCAGCCCGACCCTGGAAGGGCTTCTCGCCCTCGACGGTTGGGCCCGCCAGGAGGTAGCCCGTTGGACCCCAAGCCCACTGAGCCGATAAACGCACCGCCGAGCACACTGAACCGCTGGTTCAACGCGAACGGGAAGAAACTCGTCTTCCTCGCGGCCTTGCTCGCCGCCGTCTGCTACTTCTTCTACCCCGCGGACGTCTTCCTCGCCGGGCTGGGGCTGAGCCTCATCATTTTCATCCACGAACTCGGGCATTTCCTCGCCGCGAAGTTCTGCGATGTCCACGTGAAAACCTTCAGCATCGGCTTCGGGCCACCGCTGCCGTTCTGCTCGTTCAAACGCGGCGAGACGACGTACAAGGTCGGCATGATCCCGCTCGGCGGGTACGTGGCCATGATCGGCGAAGGGGACGCCCGCCAAGAGGTGATGTCCGAGGGGGATCTCGTGGATGCCGAGCCGGAACCGAACACCCCCGAGAGCGACCCGGACTACCCGCGCAGCTTCAAGAACAAGTCGGTGCCGCAGCGGATGCTCATCATCTCCGCCGGCGTCATCATGAACATCCTGCTCGCGGGTACGGCGTTCGTCATCGCCTACCTCAACGGCGTCGAAGAGCAACCCGCCATCGCGCAGTCGGTCGATCCCGGCTCGGCCGCGTGGCGGGTCGGCCTGCGGCCCGGGACGCAAATCACCAAGCTGAACTCGGGGGAGAAGCCCTGGTTCGACGACATCCGGCCGACGGTGAACTCCACCCGCCAAGGCGAGACGGTCGACGTGTCGTTCGATTACAAAGGGCGGTCGGAATCGCACACGGTCGAACCGTTGAAGCTGGAAGGGGCACTCTTCCCGCAACTGGGGATCGTCGCCCCGCAGAGCATGACCCTCGTGAAGACGCGCCGCGCGTCGACCCCGCCATTCGACTTCGGCAGCGCCGCGGCGAACGCGAAAACCGCCGACGGCAAGGGTTTCGAAGCCGGGGATCGCATCGTCGCCATGACCGATCCGCGGAAGGGCAACGCGATCACATCGCTGGAAAAAGACTGCGATGGGCTACCCGGCGAGCAATTCGATTTCCGAAGGCGGCTGGTGCAACTCGCGGGGCGGGAAGTCAAAATCCACCTGCTGCGAAAGGGTCAGCCGGACACTGCCGAACCGACCGAGTTGACCGTGCCGGCGGTCTACCGCCAAGAGACCGGCCTGCGGATGAAAATGGGGCCGATCGCGGCGCTGCGCGTGAACTCCGCCGCGGCGAAGGCCGGTTTGAAACCGCGCGATCTCGACGGCGATACCGAACGCGAACCGGGCGACATCATCACCGCCGTGCAAGTGCTCGACGTCTCGGGCAAACACCTGCGGTACAGCTTGGATCCGAAGGAAACGAGCAACGACCCGAACACGACGGTCGAATTGCTAGACCCCTTGAAGCTGCCGTGGCTTTTGAACAATTGGTCGGATCGGTGGACGGCGCAACCGGCGCCCAACCGGGCCGTGTCGATTACCGTGCAGCGGTTCATCGATCACCGCCCGCAGCCGGTCACGCTCGAACTGACGTGGGATCACGACTACCGAGAAGACTTCGGCGGCTTGGGACTACCCGGCACCCCGGTGCCCCTCGGCGCCCTCGGCTTGGCCTACCGCGTCTCGGCGGAAGTGAACACCGTGATCCCCGGCAGTCCGGCCCAAACCGCCGGGATTCAAGCCGGCGATGTCATCACGCAGGTGCGGTTGAAAGCGACCACTGCGGCCGGGAAGGTGAGCGATGGCAGTTGGGATGAAGTCGAACGCAACCCGACCAAGGATGGCGGCAAACCGAAGCTCGTGCGCTGGGCCTTCGTCGATTACAAGCTGCAGATCCAAGCCCCGCACACCTTCGATTTGAAGGTCCACCGCGACGGCCAAGAGATCGAAGTCCTCAACGTCGTCGCCGCGGATGACCGCGGTTGGCCCGTCCCGGCGGGGGGGTGGGAATTTGGCAAGGAACTGCGGATTCAGAAGGCCGAGAACGTCGGCGAAGCGTTGCAGATGGGCTTCCACCGCACGGTGCGGGCGATCAAGAGCATCTACCAAGGCCTGTACGGCATGATCATCGGCCGCATCTCGGTGACGACCATGAGCGGGCCGATCACGCTGGCCCGCGCTTCGTACATCCTCGCCGGGGAGGACACGTGGAAGCTCGTCCTGCTCATCGGCCTCATCAGCGTGAACCTGGCCGTGGTGAACTTCCTGCCGATCCCTGTCCTCGACGGCGGGCACATGGTGTTTTTGATCTACGAACTCATCCGCCGCAAACCGGCCCCCGAGTCGGTGCAGATCATCCTCACGTGGGTCGGCTTGGCGATGGTCGCCTGCCTGATGCTCTTCACCATCGGCTTGGACATCTGGCGGTTGATCGTGTAGCAATTCGGAGTTGCGCACTACGAGCCGGACGCGTCAGCGACGGACCGACCCGCGCTCGTATGGCGCAAGTCACCGGCCGAAGTGCTTGCGACCTTCGTCGCGGACGAGGACCAAGATGCCCCACACACCCGCGACGGTGCCGGGGAAGCAGCAGGCGTAGTTGACGTTGAGGATCGCGGCGGCGCACGCCAACAGCGCGATCCAATAGCCGCGGCCGCGCAAAATCAGGAAGCCGCCGATGGCGGTGAACAGGCTCACGCCGGCGAAGATCCCGTTGATCCGAACGACTTCGGGCGCCCACGCCCGGGCCAATTCTTCTTCGCCGTTCATGATCGCCGATGTCGCGGCGGCTTGCCCGGCGACGGCCGCGAAGACATCCAGTGGCGTCGCCTCCCCCGCTTCCACTTTCCTCGTCGATTTCGGCCCGGTCATCTCGTCGAGGTTGCGCAAGTCGCCGACTTGCCGGCGGGCCTGTTCCAGATCGGCCCCCGGCCGCGTCGCCACGTCGATGGCGATGTAGCCGTTGGTGAACAGCCCGGCCGTACCGAGGATCATCAGCGCGACCGCGGGGACGAGGAACATCCGCGGCAACCGCACCCCGGCTTTCAGCACGCGCGGGGAACCGGGCTGGCCGTCGGCGCCGAGTTCGACGCCGAGCGCCGAGCGGCAGTAGGGGCAGGAGAGCGGTTGGCCGATCGCGCTCAACGGCAAGCGCAGGGGTTTCCCGCACGGGGCGTGCGGACAAGTAATCACGAAGTGGGTCATGCGATTTGGCTATGGAATTACGACATCACGATCAACCCGAGGACGAAGTGGGACACCGTGACCGGCCAGAGCAAGCGGCTCCGCTGGAAGATGTAGCCCCAGAAGACGGCGATGAGCGCAGTGACGAGCATAAACCCGACCATGGGGAAATGCGAAAGGCCGAAGAGAATGGCCGTGCCCGCCACGGCGATGTGGCGATGCCCGACCACCTTTCCAGCCGTCAGTCGCTCGAGGCCGCGTTCGATGATGGAGAAGAAGAGAAAATCTTGGACGAAGCACCAGAGCAGATAGGCCGCGGGGTGCGACACGGCGGGGGTGCGGATCAAGCACTTCATCAAAGCGATGGGGACGAGCGAGGCGAAGAAAAGCAGCCCGGTTTGGAACACTCCGCGAGCGAGGTCGTCCTCGTCTTTGCCGCCCCACACGAAGCCCCACCACGCCGCCGCTCCGGGCAGGCGGGTGGAACCGAAGATCGAGTACCCCACGGCGAGACCGCAGGCGATGGCCGTGGCGAGCACGAACCACCGGCTGGACAGTGGCGCCAAGAGTACGGTCGCGAATAGGCCGATCACAGCGACGATCAATTCCACGGCGACCCGGCCGACCGGCGGCTTGGGTTGCCGCGGCCGCTTCCGGGCTGGGCGGACGCGAACGGGATCGGAGTGGAGCCGATCGGGCCCGAGCGGCATCGGGGCCGCCTACTTGAAGGACTTCAGGAACTCGTCGAAGGCCTTCTTGTTCTTCTCGATGGTCGCGGCCGGGCCGACGAGGATCATCGATACCACTTCGCCCTCTTTGGCTTCGAAGATCACGTAGAGCTGGCGGTAACCTTCCTTCTCGG
>JANOSQ010000122.1:0-4718 GCA_031415915.1 Fimbriiglobus sp.
CGGTAGCCGACTTGTTTCAAGTCGGCCGCTCGGGTGCGGTGGAACTGCACGATCTTCCGAACGGTGCCGTCCGGATCGTCCTTAGCCAAGCGGTCGAGCCAGCCCGCGAACGAGAGCTGGCATTCGTAGGCGACGCGCGCCGCACCGGCCCGCACGGCCGGGTCGGCATCGCGGCTCAGGCGTTCGAGCCACGGGCCGGGGTCGCGGATCGCATCGCGGTTCCAGCGCAGGTCGAGTAGGAGTTTCAACCGCTCCGCGGCATCCGGGCTGGTCAGCTTCCGCGCCGCGGCGATCGGCTCCGGCTCCAAGCCACGCGTGCTCAACGCCGTTTCGCAGAGCAATTGCACTTGGGCGTCGGGATCGTTCAACCAGGGGAACAACTCTTCGTCGGCGATCGCGGTGGAGCCCGGCCCGGCCGGGCCGACGGCGAGCATCGCCGCCCGGCGAACCTCCGCTTCCGGGGCTTGCAAGCAGGCGACGACATCGGCTTTTTGATCGAGGTCGGGCCGCATGGCGAGGTGGATGCCCCGAACGCGGACTTCGACGGAACGGTGCTTCAAGGCGACCCGAACGATCTCCCGGCAACGCGGCAAGCAGTCGGGCTCGGGGGAACGCAGGAAGTCGGGCACGAGCAGCAACACGGCTTCTTGGCCGACTTCGGAGTACTCCGCGAACCCGTGGACGTGGGGCCGGCACAAGGCTGCGAAGCGGGCGTCGCCGGGGGCGAGGTCTTTCAAATAATCCCGCAGGGCGAACACGATCGCCGTGCAGCGCTCGGCATCGCCACCGCGGAGCGTTTCGACCAAGTACGGTGTCCCGTCATCCCCGGCTTCGATGAGCCGGCACGCCGCGGTGAGCCGGGCTTCATCGGTCGTCGCGGTGCGGAGTTGGTACCCCAAATAGCGGGCGTTCAGGCTCTTCCACTGGACGCCGGCATAGACCCCGCCGGCCAAAAGCAAAAGCACCACGCCCAACCCGATCCGCCGTCCCGTGCGCGCCATAACCCGGCCTCCTTGCGATTCTCCCGCGGACTATAAGCCGGATCCGCGAAGGCGGGCAAGGGCAAGTGGAATTCATTTGACTCCGCGAAATCGGAGCGCATAATAGTGTACGCAGTTTCATACATCCCTTGGCTACCCCCGATTCCCGAAAGCGTCGGCGTCCGCCGGCGAATCTCCTATCGTGAGGTTGCCAGAACCGCCGTTGTCCCGGAGCCGATCATGCTCGCCCAAACCCAAAATGCGCCCCCCGACTGGCCGATCATCACTCGGCAGCCGTTCGGTCTCCCCGCCGGGAGTATCCGCGGATTCTTGTCGCTGCTCATTTGCGCGTTCTTCTGGATGGTGCTGCTCTGGCCCAGCGACGCGGTCGCCAAGCCGCTGCTCGGGCACTTCTTCATGCTCGCGTTGGTGCTGATGGCCTTCGCGTCGTCCCCGAGTGCCCACGCCGGGAACCGGGACACGTCATTCACGCCTTGGATCATGCGGATTCTGTTCGTCGGCGGGAGCCTCGCCGTGGTCGCCTTCACCCTCGTGAAAGACCCCGCGCAGTTCTCGCAACGGCTCACGCCCGACCCGGTGGAGTTCCGCGATTGGTGGGGGACGTTCCTCGCCGTGACCTCGGGCGGCTTCGCTTCCGGGTTGTTCATCCGCTTCATCTTGGGCCGCGAGAGCCCGATCTTCTTGTCGATCCGGGCGTGGCTGTCCATCGTGGCGATGGTGATGCTGACGCTCGAACTCGCGTTGTTCGTCGCCTTCACCAGCGCCGAGACCAAGCCGGAGATGTTCATGCGGTACTGGGAAGCGTTCGAAGTCGCCGCGGTGGCCGCGTACTTCGGGACGCGGGCATAAACGCGGGTACTGGCGAGTGATTTGAAGCCCACCTATACCCGTAGGGAGTTGGCATTGCTCATCGTCGCCGTCTTGTTCCTGATCCTCCTTTTCACCGGCGTCGTCCGCGGGGAGTTGGAGTGGCCCCACTTGCTGGGGTTCCTCGTCGCGGCCGGGGCCGGTCTCGGTTTGATACTCCTGATGCAATGGCCGTTCATTTGGTACGCCGCGTTCCTCGCGCTGTTGGACGTGGTGCTGGTACTCTGGATTTTCAAAGGGAACCCGACGCTCCGTTGACTCGCCCACCGGCCAAACGGTGCGGCACTTCCAACCCGTGCGTTTCCATCAACTCCGCATTCGCCAGCAACTCCGCCGTCGGCCCGTCGGCGGCGATTCTCCCGCGATCCAAGACGATGGTGCGGGGGCAGATGTCGAGCACCAGATCCAAGTCGTGCGTGGCGAGGAGCAGCGTCGTCGAAAGGCCGAGGATGGTGCGGATCAATTCCCGCCGGCCGCGGGGGTCGAGGAACATGCTCGGTTCGTCAAGCAAGAGAATCTTCGGCTTCATCGCCAGCACGCCGGCCAATGCGGCGCGGCGTTTCTCCCCGCCCGAGAGGCGGTGCGGGGAGCGCTCTTCGCAGTCGATGAGGCCGAGCAGGCCCAGGCTTTCCCGCGCCGTCGCCACGGCTTCGTCCGGCGTTTGACCCAAGTTGAGCGGCCCGAATGCGACGTCTTCGAGCACCGTCGCGCTGAAGAGTTGATCGTCCGGATTCTGGAATACGACGCCGATCAATTGGGGGAGCCGCTTCCGCGCCGCCGGCTCCGCGGCGTCGAGGCCATCCACCGACACTTCGCCGGGCTTTCCCGGTAGAACGCCGCACAAGCGGAGGAAGAGCGTCGTCTTGCCCGCGCCGTTGGGGCCGACGAGGGCGACGCGTTCGCCGGCGCCGATCGAGAAGGTGAGTCCGTCGAGCGCCCGTCGCCCGTCGGCGAAGCGGTGGGTCAAGTTGGACACATTCAATGCCGTCACAGCCACCACTCCGCGGCGAGGAGGGCGGCGAGCAGCGACGCGACTAGCGCGAAGCCGAGGATATCCCAGACGGTCGTCCGGAAATGCTGGATCGTGTGGAAGCGCCCGTCGAAAGCCCGGGTGCGCATGGCGTCGGCGACCTGCTCGGCCCGGTCCCCGCCGCGGATCAGCAGCGAGCCGACGGCTTGGCCGGTCGTCCGGTAGGTCCGGAGGTTCGTGCCGGCGCGGAAGGCCCGCGTGCGGAGGGCGATCCGCACCCGCCGGGCTTCCGCGAAAAAGAGGAGCGAGTAGCGGTAGGTCAACTGGGCGATCTGCACCAGCACGCCCGGCAAGTAGAGGTGGTGGGCCGCCGCGAGGGTGTGCGCCAAGGGGGCCGTGCGGAGGAGGATCAACCCGAGGCACGCGATGGCCAAGGCCCGCAGCGTCATCGAGATGGCCAGTGTCAAGCCGTTGTCGTTGGTGAACGGGAAGACGATCAACACCGGGGTCATCGCCGCCGTGAGGACAAGCAACCGCCCGGCCACATCGCGGGTGTTCAACCGCCCCAGGCGCACCCCGATCAGCGCAAGCCCGAACGCGATCGAGGTCGTCAGTGGATGATTGACGACGGTGAAGGCGAGGCACGCCAGCAACAGTGCGGCGAGTTTCCAGCGCGCATCCCACCGCGAGAGCGGGGAACCGGGGAGGGGTGATTCGCGGACGGCGAGGGTCATCGTTCACCGGCCGGGGGGGGTTGCACCCAGAAGTGATACGGGTTGCGGGGGGGAGGGCAAACGGTGCCGGGAGTGCCGGTCGAACCGGGGCGATTCGCGGTCGGGGAACCGGGTCGGGTGATGGGGCTTGACTCGCCTGCCGATAATGGACGCGAAGGACTCCGCGCACCCGAGGATCGGTCATGCTTCGTTCACGGATGGTTTTGTTCGCAGTTCTCGCGGCGTCGGCGCTCGCCGGGTGCAAGGATTTCAACGGCCCCCGCAAGGCCATCAGCAAGCCGAAGCCCGACCTGCCCGAGTACACCATCGAAGAGCAACAGCGCCGCGGGCGGGATAAATACACCATCCCCGAAGACAACTTCCGCATCGGGCCGAGCCTGAACATCGACCGGCCCAGCCCGACCGGGCGGTGATCGTCAGAGCCGGAAGCGTGAGTGAGCGACGTTCCACTTGAAAACGTCGCTCACGCTTCCGGCTCTGAAATACGCTGATCATTTCACCGGCAGCGAAATCTCGAAGTCGAACATCAGCTTCGGATCGCCGCGGCTCAGCAGGGTGCGGATCATCACGGCCATACGGCGCTCCGGTTGAACCTTGGTGATCTCCGCCTTGCCGTGTTGGAAGACTACTTCGGCGTCCATATCGACCATGCGGTCGTCGAGGCGGACGTGGAGGCGTTCGATTTTCTCGGCCTTCTCGAACGTCACGATCTGTTTGTCGATCGACGCTATGGCGGTACCCCCGCCGGCTTTTCCCGCGAGCCAATACGAGCGCTCGTGGGCACCGCGTTGTTCCCACACGACTCGATCCGGCACCGGGTTCCGCGCCACCTTCGCCATCCAGGGCAGCGCCACGGCGTCCTCGCGATCCATCCAGTGGCCTTTGCCCTCGTAGCTTTTGAAGAAGTGCTTGTAGCCCTTGGCGTCGGCTTTCTCCAAGTCGTCGAGTTTCTTCGCCCACTCGGCGCAGACTTTGTTGCGGTTGTAAGCGCTGTCCTTCCCGCCGACTTGCAGGGCGAAGGAGACGTTGCGCAGGTTCAGCGGGCTGGCGTCGTTGGGGTGCCCGGCCATCATCGCCGCCGCGGCCCAGCGATCCGCCAGCCGCGGGGCGATCTGGTACGCCTACGTCGCGAATTTCCCGAAGGAT
>JANOSQ010000123.1:0-2237 GCA_031415915.1 Fimbriiglobus sp.
CAACACGTCGCGACGACGTGCCCCGGCGTCAGCGTCGGCGCGTTTCACGATACGCTGCGTTCGCTGTCCGAGCGGGTGACGCTGCACCCGTGGACGGGGCCGCTGTACGCCATGCCCGAGCCGGCGTTCGCGCTGCTCCACGGCCACTCCGTCGCCTACTACGCCAGCTTGCGACCCACGGTTTGATCTCTCACCACCCCAACGAGGCACGCATGACCGCTACCCTCTCGCGGACCTTGCCGGAACGGGCGTTGGAGATCCTCCGGCGCGTCGGCAACCCGTTCCGCAACTACTTCGCGCGCAACCCGGACGACGAAGTTTGCGCCCGTTACCACGTCGCCGAGCTGTTCGCCGCGGAGCGCGACCTGCTCCATGCGATCATCGACCTGTACCGCTACGACCCGATGACGCACAGCGAAGTCGTGCCGATCCTCGGGAACAAAGGGGCCGGCAAAACCCACCTCCTGCACAGCATCAAGCACGGCGGCGGCGGCCAATGGCAGCTGTTGGTCACGCCGGGCATCTACCAGAAGGACACCGACTTCCTCGAGTACCTGCTCTTCCAGATCATCGACACGCTCCTCGGCGGCGGCAAGCAAAAGGGCGTGCGCCCCATCGAGTACGTCGGCGATCAACTCGTCCGCCGGCAGCTCGGGTTGGCGCTGCGCGACCTCACCGCGGAGCAGAAGCTCGATCTCTTCCCGCCGCCCGGCCTCGGTCGCTGGGGCAAGCGCTTGGGGTTGGGCGGCGGCCAGGCCACCGAGCGCGCCGAGTGGCTCGTCGAGAATCTGTCCGGCTACGCCAACTTCGCACGGGTGCCGATGCCGCTCGGCCAGGCGATCCAAGAAGCGGGACTGACGCCAGCGAAGGCCTACGAATTGTGCGTGGCGCACATCCAAAAGACCGAAGCGCACAACACCGCGGGGCTGATGCGCCGGAGCATCTTGCAAGGCTTCGCCAAGGCGACGCTGCTCGGCGATGAAGCGGAACTGGCGAGCTTCCTCACCTACGGTTTCGCGGAACTCGACTTCAAGGTGCGGCCGACCCGGCAAGATTTGGTGCTGGCGCAGTTGAAGGTGCTCACCGACGTCTTCCGCGGTTTGAAGATCCCCGTGGTCATGGCCTTCGACCAACTCGAAGACCTGCTGCTGGCCCGCCGCAGCGACGACGCCCACAAGATCGCGGAAGCCTTCTTCGCCGGCATCGTCCAAGTCATGCACCAGATCGACGGTCTGTGCATTTTGATCTTCGCCGAGCGCGGGTTGTGGAACCGCTTCGTGCCGAGCCTCGACGGCTACATCCAAGATCGCTTGAACAACCCGGTGCACGTGCCAAAGTTCGGCACGGTGAAAGCGCTGCGCCTGGAAGCCCCGGCCGCGGATCTCGTGAAGCAGGTCGTCGAAGCCCGGCTTCGCCCGGTGCTCGATGAAGTCCCCGGCGGCGGGTTGCCCGAGTTGCACCCGTTCACCGAGGAGCAGATCCAGCGCATCGCCCGCACCGAGCCGACGCTGCGGGACATGCTCCAGCAGTTCCGCCACCTGTTCGACCACATCATTTACGGGCCGGAAGAGAACCGCTCCGCGAGCGCCGAAGCGAGCGTGCAGTTCGAGAAGCCGGTGAATCGCGTCCACGATTTCGGCGAATTCCCCGCGGAGTTCACCCCGCCGCAAGGCACCGACATCTCGGCGATGATGACGGCGACCGACAAGCAGAACCGCATCGACGCACTCCTCGGCAAAGAGCCGGAAATTCGGCCGTCGGGCATCACGATCAAGAACATCGACGTGATCGAGACGCCGCCGAACGATCCGATCGACGATCTGATTCAGGAACTCAGCCGGCCGCCGGAGGAGAACCCGAACGACCTCGTCGGTATCGCCCCGACGCCGGCGACGCCGTTCCAGCCGAACCGCCCGTCGATCCTCACCGCCGCGGGCATGAGCGACTTGTGGGATCAGGAGTACCGCGCCGCGAAGCGGAAGCTCGAACCGGAAGGCGCACTCACGGGGGCGACCCGCGAACTGCAAGCGGCGCTGGGCGAGTTCCTCGGCACCTGCCACGAGCACGGCGTGAAGGTCGGGCCGTGGCGCTTGCAACACGTCGTCGCCGAATGGCCGTTCGGCGAACACCCGACCTACGGAGTCGTCAGCTTGGCGCACTGGGCCTGCAAGGACGGGCAACCGTGGAAGGTCGGCGTCGGGCTGTTCCTCGCCCGCGGGGCCGGGAAGCCGAAGGAT
>JANOSQ010000124.1:0-2807 GCA_031415915.1 Fimbriiglobus sp.
CAACAGCGCGCCGACCGACTGCGAAATCATTTTGGCGATGGCTTCGCCCAAGGTGGAATGGACGGTCACCGTCACCGGTGGCTTGGGCTTCAGCACGGACACGGGATCGCGGAGGAGGCTCTCCTCCAAGCGGTCGGCCGGGATGGGCCGGTCGATGGCCGCGAGGTCGTAGAGGCAGTTCGAGCACTGCTCGGTGCCCGGCAAATTCAACTGGCCGCAGACGGGGCAAATCATCGGCGCTACTTCTTGAGGATCTTGATTTCGACCTTGCGGAAGTCGATCGGGTGGCTCTCCGATTGCAAGGAGATGGTGCCGCCTTCGATCAGCAATTTCTTGTCCTTGATGAGCAACTTGGCTTCGGGGTCGCGCTCGTCATATTGGCACTTTTCGTATTGGATCACCGAATCGCCGTTGATGAAGTGTTCCACTTTGCCGGAGCCGTGGACTTCGACTTCGCACGTCACCCATTCGTCGGCCGGGAAGGTTTTGGACTTCGAGTTGGTGCAGTGCGTCAGGTGCAGTTTGCTGTCGAAGACGACGTTGGTGCCCGGGGTGCAGAGGTTGCCCGTTTGCCGGGGGTCTTTGCCGTTGCCGGCCAACAGTTGCACTTCGATGCTCACGGGGAACTTCTGGTCCTTCGCCATCGTCTTCGGATCTTGGCCGTGGATCATGATGCCGCTGTTGCGGATGGCCCACCCCGGCCCGCCCTTCACCTGCTCGCCGACGAAGCGGTACTCCACGCGGATGCGGTAGTGGCTGTAGCTCTCCTTGAAGAAGAGATGGCCGAAGTTCTCGTCGAATTTTTCGTACTTGTCGTAGCGCACTTTCAACAGGCCATCTTCGACGCGGAAGGTGTTGGCGTGGTTGTCGCCGACTTCGTAGCCCTTGATTTTGGGCGTCCAGCCGTCGAGGTTCTTGCCGTTGAACAGGGGCACCCACTCGTCCTTGGGTTTGTCTTCCGCGAAACCCGGGGCACCGAACGCGACGGCGGCGAGGAGGGCGAGCATTCGGCGCATGGGGTAACTCCGGCGGTTGCGGGGAGAGATTGGGACATGATACGGCGCATCCGATCCGCCGATTGGCGTTATGATAACCGCTTCTGACGATTCCCGAATGGACAAGGCGGAGGTGGCGATGTCTGCCGTACCGAAGCGCAACTACACGGTGGAAGAGTACGAAGCGCGCGAGTTGACCGCCGAGTTCAAGAGCGAGTTTTTCCGCGGCGAAATCTTCCCGATGCACGGGCACGGTGGCCCCATTGCGATGGCCGGGGCCAAGTTCGACCACAACCGCGTCAAAGACAACTTGGTCGTGCGGATCGCCAATGCTCTCGAAGGCGGTCCGTGCCAGACCCTCTCGAGCGACATGCGGGTGAAGATCGAGGCCACCGGGTTGCAAACTTACCCGGACGTCTTGATCCTCTGCGGTCCGCCGGTCTTCACCGACGACACCCGCATTGCCTTGCTCAACCCGACGGTCATCATCGAAGTGCTGTCGCCATCGACGGCCAGCTACGACCGCGGGATGAAGTTCCGCCACTATCAGATGATCCCGAGCTTGAAAGAATTCATCCTCGTGGAGCAAGACGAAGCGGTCTGCGAACGCTTCGAGCGCAGCGCGGATAGCCAGACGTGGATCCGCACCTTGGTGCAAGGGCTCGACGCCACCCTGACGTTCGCCGCCGTCGATGCCGCGATCCCACTCCGCGAAATTTACGCGGGGGTCGAATTCCCCGAAAGCACACTCCGTTAACGCTCCCCCGCGCGGAACTTCGACGGCCGTGACCGTCTCCGTCGGCAAGAAGAAGTGACGCGACGAACCGGCGGATCATAAACTGGTGGTTTGCAAAAGCCACCGGATGACCCGTGCTCCCCGACGCCATCGAATTGATCCGCACGCCCCCGTCCCGCAGCCATTTCCGCGCCGCGGTCTTCGACTTCGACGGCACCGTCTCTCTGCTGCGGGAAGGCTGGTCCCGGCTCATGGCCGAGATCGGCCTCGAACACCTCGGCGACGCCACGCCCATCGAGTACCTCGAACGCGAAATGCTGCTCCTCAGCGGCAAGCCGTCGATCCACCAGATGCGCCGCCTCGCGGAGATCGTCCACGAACGCACCGGTCGCGCTCCCGATCCCGACGCTATGTTGCAGAAGTTCCTCGGCGGGTTGATCGCCCTCTCCGCCGCCCGGCAGGAGCGCATCACCGGCGGCGCCGACCACCCCGCCGCGTGGACGGTGCGAGGCACCCTCGGCCTGCTCGACAACTTGCGCCGCCGCGGCGTCACGCTCCTGTTGGCCAGCGGCACCGACATCGCCTTCGTGAAGCGCGAGTGCGAGATCCTCGGCGTCGCCGAGTTCTTCGGCGACCGCATCCACGGCCCGGCCGACAACACCCCGAATTTCAGCAAGCGCACCGTGATCGAAGAGTTCCTCCGGGAACTCGGCCTACCGGGCGAGGCGCTGCTCGGCTTCGGGGACGGCTACTCTGAGACGGTCGAGGTGAAGCGCGCCGGCGGAACGATGATCGGCGTCGCCAGCGCGGAGGTCGGCGTGCCGGGGATCAACGACATGAAGCGGACGATGCTGATCGAACTCGGGGCGGACGTGATCGTCGGCGATTACGCCCACGGCGAAGAGTTGGTGGAGTGGCTCTTCGAGCCGGGTGCGCCACTGGATTCCAGCGGTCAGCCTAGCAGGGTGTTGAAAAACGCTCCCTTTCCTTCGGAATGAACCCGTCCTCGCGATTCTTTGGAGTCCTGGTTGCCGAGACCCGCTCGGCGACCCGCACTCGGCTCCGGCAGCGACCCC
>JANOSQ010000125.1:0-2120 GCA_031415915.1 Fimbriiglobus sp.
CCCCCCCCCCCCCCCCCCGCCCCCCACCCCTAAAGGGTTTGGGGGCCGGGGGGTGAGGTCTGGTGTTGAAATGCTACCCCGGCGTCGGCGGCTTGTCTGCGCCGGGTGGCTGCGCGGGCGGATCCGCTTTCTCGGGCGGATGGTGCCCGCCGCCGAGTGGGTGCTTCACCTTTTCAAACACATACGCCGCGCCGCCGACGGTCTTTTCGACGGTCTTCTCCACCGTGCGTTCGACCGCGTGGGCCACCGCTCCGACCGGCTTGACGTAGCTGGGAATCTCGTCTACGTCACCGGTGGAAACTTTGCGGTTGGCCAGCACCTTGTAGAGCACGACACCGCAGATGGCGGCGACGACGACCATGATCGCCAACGGGCGGTGCGTATCCACGGCTTTGATCGTTTCGACGAATTGATCGGTGAACCAGTAGGCGAGCCAGAAGAGCAGGTTGACACCGGGGATGGCGTAGAGCGCGTCGGCGAGGAGGAACCGCGACACGGGCATGCGCAGCACCCCGGCCATGATGAACACCGGCGTGCGGATGCCGGGAGTCAAGCGGGCGCCCAGCAGGATCATGACGCCGCGCTTCTCGAAGTTGGCTTCGATCTGCGCGCGCTTCGCCGGCGTCAGCAGCCGCTTCTGCACCCATTGTTTTTCCAGCAGCCACGGGCCGAACCAGCGGCCGGCGAAGAAGAGGACGCAGTCGCCGAGCACCACCCCGAAGATGCACAGCGGCAGCATAATGTACCACTTGGTCAACCCGGTCGGCGGCGGAGCCAAGTACGACACCGGCCCCCCGGCGATCGCACCCAGCGCATCGGGCTGGTGGGATTCGGTCGAATCGTGGCCGACGAACGCCCCCGCGGTGACGATGGGAATCTCTTCGGGGATCGGGAAGCCGAAGCCCGCGATGAGCAGAGTCCCGAAGACGCCGAGGTATTTGGACAGGGCGACCGCATCGAACATCGGGCCGGACTCCTGGAACGCGCGGCGGATCGGAGTAACGTACTACTTCCGCTTTCGCGGCGGTAGGCCGCAAGTCGGACACCCGTCCGGCGAATAATAGAGTCCGACCATCTCCCGGGTTCAACGTCCATGGCCGAACCGACACTCGAATCCTCTTTGCAACCGATCACCGACTCGCAGATCCTCCGCTGGGCCAAAACCCCGTCGATGGAAACCGAGATCGTCTCGGAGACCAAGTTTCTGCAAGGTCCGCAGCCACGCGGCATGGAGCTTAGGCACACCTTTCAAGTCATGCGCGAAATGATCTACGGCTTCCGCAAGCTCAGCTTCCTCGGGCCCTGCGTCACCGTCTTCGGCAGCGCCCGTTTCGACGAAAACCACGCGTACTACCGGCAGGCTCGGCTCATCGGCCGCAAGCTCGCGCAGAACGGATTCACGGTGATGACCGGCGGCGGGCCGGGGATTATGGAAGCGGCGAACCGCGGGGCCAAGGATGTGCCGGGGGCCCGCTCGGTGGGCTGCAACATCAAGCTGCCGATGGAGCAGAAGCCCAACCCGTACTTGGACAAGTTCGTCGATTTCGAGAATTTCTTCGTGCGCAAGCTGATGCTGGTGAAGTACAGCTACGCGTTCGTGGTCTGCCCCGGCGGTTTCGGCACGCTCGATGAACTTTTCGAAGTGCTGACGCTGATCCAAACGGGCAAACTCGCCGACTTTCCGGTGGCGCTCGTCGGCCGCGACTACTGGGCGCCCGGCATCGAGCAGATACGGAAGTTCGTCGCGGAGAAGACCATCGACCCGGTCGATTTCGAAAAGCTCTACATCGGCGACGACCCGAATGAAGTGGCGGCGCACGTGACCGGGATCGCCATGAAGAAGTTCGGCCTCAGCTACGGGGCGAAGATGCGCAAGCGCTGGTGGCTGTGGGAGTGAGAGGGCTGAAAATGATTCCAGCGCCATTCCACACACCCTCCCGTGGAATCATTGCAAATAGCTGGAATCATCCCGCTACACCAAGTCCGGCATTGAGTTGCGGCGAATACATGCGGCTTATTGAGACTGGCGAAGACTTCCCGGTACGCCGCGACTACTGAGAGGACAGAAAAAAGGGGAGAGGCATGGGGATAGAATAGCAGAGGCGGGGAGAGGTGAGGGA
>JANOSQ010000126.1:0-6033 GCA_031415915.1 Fimbriiglobus sp.
CGGGCGGGGCGCGTGGATCAACCGCTCCGCCGTCGTGTCCAGCGATTCGACGAAACCCCGGCGGAAGGTCTGCACTCCGCGGACGCCTGGGACGTACCAGCCGACACCCTCCCGCAACAGCTCGGCCTCGCGCCGGGTCAAGCCCGCGAATCGATCGTCGGTCGGTTCGAGCCGGGCCAGCTCGATCTGCACGCGGATGAACTCGGCCCGTTCGGCGAAGCCCGATTCGTCGAGGTAGTCGGCGTACACCAGCCTCGGCAGGTCGTCATCCGGCCGCTCCAAGATCGCGTTCAGGAAGGCTGCGTGCTCCGGCATCACTGCACCACGTCGTTCCCGAAGCGTTCGAGCAACTGCTGCCGCATGCGCCCGCGCAGTTGGTTCCCGTCGAACAGATCGGATTCCCCGCGCTCGTCGAGCCAATCGGCGAAGACGAGGCGTGGCAGATCGTCGGCCGGGGCGTCGCAGATCGCGTTCAAGAACGCTTCGCGTTCGTCGGCGACTTCCATCAACCGAGGCCCAGCCGTTCGTCGAAGCCGTGCATGATGTTGAAGTTCTGCACCGCCACGCCGCTCGCTCCGCGGACCAAGTTGTCCTCGGCCGCGAGGACGACGATCCGGCCGCGAACATAGCGGACTGCGAGATCGACGAAGTTCGTATGCGCCGTGTCTTTCGTGGTCGGCAGCGTGTTGCGGACGCGGACGAATGGCTCGAGGGCATAGGTGGCTCGAAACAACTCCAGCAACTCGGCTTCGACCACCGGCTTCTTCGGCGTCGCGTAGATGGTGCTGAAAATCCCCCGATCCATCGGCGTCAGGTGCGGCGTGAAAAGCACGCTGAACCGTTCCCCGGCGACGTGGGCGAGGGTCTGCTCGATCTCCGGAGTGTGCCGGTGGACGCCGACGCTGTACGCCGAGAAGTTTTCGTTGCACTCCGGGTAGAGGGTGGCCAACTTCGGGGTTCGCCCGGCTCCGCTGATGCCGCTCTTGCTGTCGATGATGATCGTATGCCGGTCGATGAGGTCTTCGCGGATCAACGGGGCCAGCCCTAGAATCGCCGTCTGCGGGTAGCAACCGGGGTTGGCCACGAGCTTAGCCGTGCGGATGCTGTCGCGGAAAAACTCCGGCAGTCCGTAGACGGCGTGATCGAGGTTCGCCACGTCGGGGTGCGGGTGGCCGTACCACTGCTCATACTCGGTCGGATCCTTCAATCTGTAGTCCGCGCTGAGATCGACGACGCGCATACCGCGTTCGATCAGCGGCGCCACAGCCTCGGCACTCGCCCCGTGCGGGAGGCAATCGAAGACGCAGGTCACGCCCTTTGACTTCAACTTGTCCGCATCGAAGTTCTCCATCGGCAGATCGAGCCGGCCGAACAGAATCGGGTGATCGGCCGAGACCGGCTTGCCCGGTTCCTGCCGGGAAGTGACCGCGACGATCTCGGCGTGCGGATGACGCAGGAGCAACTTCATGAGTTCGACCGCGGTGTACCCGGAGCCGCCGAGGATCGCGATTTTGATTCGTGGGGTGGTCATGAAATCGGATCCGAAAGTGCGACGACGCGGCGGATTACGACGATGGGTTGAACGTCGTGGATGCCGTATTCGATGTAGAGCGGCGATACCAATGTACACAGGATGCTCATGCTCATTTTGGGAATCCGATATTGCGGCTCGCCAAAAGTGGACGGATCGACTTTGAGACGCTTGAGGATCGCGTCAAAAGCTGAATCGACGCGTTGAATGGTGCCCTTTGTTTTCGCAGCTTCCGTGATTGCCAGCAGTTCCGCGCGAGCCTTGCCGGTAACTCCCAGTGAATATTCTCGTGGATGGCGCCCATTCGTGTTCGCCATCAATTCACCTCGACTGGGAGATTATCATCCCTGTCCAGAATCGCGCGGAGTTCGCGCTGGACTTGCTCCGCCGGGATCACCGGCTCGTTGTCTTCGATGTACCCGAGCAGATCCTCCACCGAGAATTTGCTCTTGAAATGGGCGTAGATCGCGGCGAGTTCTTCTTTCGTATACTCGCGGGGTTCGGCGACTTCGGGCATGGTACGGCTCCTCTTCGGTCTTGGAATTATAACACCCGGCTCGATAACCTGAAAGGGTAGCGGATCCCGACCCGGCTTCCCAAGAAGACCCATGGCCAGCTTCGCCGAGTTGCTCGACATCCTTTACGAAGACAACCACTGCCTCGGGTTGAACAAACCCGCCGGCTGGCCGACGACCCACTTCGACGGCACCGAGGAAACCTTCGACCGCCTGGCCAAGGACTACCTCAAAGAGAAGTATCAAAAACCGGGCAACGTCTACCTCGGTATCGTCCACCGGCTCGACAAGCCGACGAGCGGGGCGCTGCTGTTCGCCAAGACGAGCAAATCGGCGGCCCGGCTCTGCGAGCAATTCCGCGACGCGGCCGTGGAGAAGGTCTACTGGGCCGTAGCGACCGACCCGCCGCCGAAGCCGAAGGGCTTCGTTTGGGCCGAGTGGGGCACCCTCGACGATTGGCTCTACCACGACGATTCGGAACGGTTGGTGCGCGTCGTTCCCGCCGAGACCGAAGGTGCGAAGCCGGCTCGCACGGGCTACCAAGTGCTCGCCCGCCACGGCGGGTTGATGCTGTTGGAACTCAAACCGTTCTCGGGTCGCAAGCACCAACTCCGCGTGCAGCTCGCATCGCGGGGGGCGCCGATCTTCGCCGACAAAAAGTACGGCGGCACGCACACCTTCGGCAACGGCATCGGCCTCCACGCGCGCTCGCTCACGTTCCTGCACCCGGTGCTTCACGAGCCGGTCACGCTGAAGGCCGAGGTGCCCAAAGAGTGGCGCGGCCGCTTCGCTTACCTGCTGAATCCCGGGGGGAAGAAGTGATGGGGGGTAGTGTATACTGATTGCAACCGAGGAGGTAGGCCATGACGACCGCCGACAAACCGCCGCTGACGGTGGAGATCACCGACGAGATCCGACGCGATGCCAAACTGCTCGAAGCTGTGAATATCGCCTCGCAGCAACTCGAAGATTTCCTCGACGCGGATATCACCGAAATCGACCGCCACGACCTGCGTTGGAAGCTGAGCCGCATTCCGGCTGAGATTATCGCCGAATTCACGGAGTGCGACCGTTACGGCGAACGCCGCGCCAAGCAAACGATTCCGATACGCCGCATGTTCGATCCCGTGCTCCGCGAAGTGGCTATGATCCAACTCCGCCGGAAGACATTTGGCATCTTGTTCGATCAGATCGGCGCCTCCCTCGACAAGAAGATGGCGACCCTTGAACGCGAGGAGCAAAATGCCAACTAACACCGAGTTGATCCGAGAGGCCCGCTTGCAGATCGAATCCCTACAAACGGGTTTCAACTTCCGCGAAAAGGAGCTGGCGAACTTCGATATGCCCTTGTTCCGAGAAGATCTCGCCGTCTTGAAATCGCGGTTGGACAAACTCGAAAATCACGTCGAAGAAACCGACAAACGCCGGTGGCAGTTCGTGTACATCTTCGCCGGGGCCGTCGCCACTTTGCTCGTCACCGTGCTCGTCCAACTCGTCCTGCTCCCCCTCGTGAAGAAGTGACCCACTCCGAAAAACTCGCCGCGATCCTCGCGGTGGTGCAGACCGACCCCGGCAACCGTGGCTTGGCCCGCGATCCGGACGACAACTTATTCACCGCGACCGCGGGAGATTTTGAAGCGGCGTGTAGGAGTATTGCGGAGCATCGAGACCCGATTGTGGCGCTCACGACCGGGTTCTTTATCTCTTCGGGTAACCCGCCGGCATTCGAGACTGACGGACCGTTGGGAGTAATTTTCCTCCAGCGTGCACTGTTCGCCTGTGACATTTTCAACCTGCTCTACGTCGAGGGGTCAGTCGCTTCCTCGCTCATCGCAGCAAGGGAATATTGCGATCTGCCGGTCGTCGACGTTGGAGCCGAAGGATGGTCTCACACCGTCGTCATTGAGAGAAGCGGACCGGCTGCCGACGACCGACATTATTCGATGCGGGGTCGGGATGTCACCGAGCACTATGCTGCACGGCTGACGCAGGCGTTTGAGCCGCCGAAACGGTTTTTAAACCATCCTCCTCAGCGGGATGTGACCATCGGCATCGGCGACGGCGGCAACGAGATTGGCATGGGGAAGATCCCCCACGAAACAATCGTGAAGAACATCCCGAATGGCGATCTCATCCACTGCCGGGTGCCGACGGATCACCTCATCGTCGCGGGGGTGAGCAACTGGGGAGCGTACGCCCTCGCCGCCGGGTTGTTCGTTCTGTTGGATCGCAAACCGCCGGCCGACTTGTTTGACCCGGATCGCGAACACGCGATCCTCGAAGTTATGGTTCGCGAGGGGCCGCTCGTCGACGGGGTCACCGGACGGCAAACCGCAACGGTGGACGGGCTGAGCTGGGACGAGTACAGTCGGCCCCTGATCGAGATCCAACGCATTCTGGATTCGTAATCGATGACACCGTATTCCACCGCCGCCGAGGTTCGCTCGGCATGCCGATCCGGCCAATGGAACAAGCCGACGCCGGGCTTGGCTCGCGGGTTCGTGCAGGCGAACCTCGTGATGCTCCCGGCCGATTGGGCCTTCGATTTCCTACTCTTCTGCCAGCGGAACCCGAAGCCCTGCCCGATCCTCGATGTCACCGACGTCGGCAGTTGGGAGCCGAAGCTTGCGGCGCCGGGGGCCGACCTGCGAACCGACTTGCCGGGGTACCGCGTCTTCTTCCACGGCGAGTGCATCGACGAGCCGGCCGACGTGAAGGACTATTGGCGGGACGACCTCGTCTCGTTCCTCATCGGCTGCTCCTTCACTTTCGAAGCGGCGTTGCTCGAAGCGGGTTTGCCCGTGCGGCACATCGAACAGAATCGCAACGTGCCGATGTACCGCACGAACATCGCTTGCCGACCGGCCGGGCGATTCTCGGGGCCGATGGTCGTGTCGATGCGGCCGATGCTGCCGGAACAAGCTCTAAAAGCGACCGCGATCTGCGCCCAATTCCCGCTGGCCCACGGGGCGCCGATCCACTTCGGCGATCCCGCCGCGCTCGGGATCGCGAACTTGAATCTGCCGGACTACGGGGACGCGGTCGATTTCCGCCCCGGTGAAGTGCCGGTGTATTGGGCCTGCGGGGTGACCCCGCAAGCGGTGCTGATGCAAGCGAAGCCGCCGTTCGCCCTCGCACACAAACCGGGGCACATGTTTTTGACCGACCTGCGCGACCGCGACATGCGAGGGTGAATCACTTCGGCGCAGTTAGCCCGTTGTCCGCGAGGGCTTCGAGGTAAGTGGCTTCGAGATCGATCATGACGGACGGTCCCCGTCGGAGCGGCAGCGGAACCGATGGGATCGAATGACCGACCGGTGCGGGATAGGGCCAAACTTCCAAAGTGTGATCTCCGTCCTCCCCCACCGGACGATAAGAAGAGACGTAGGTCGGGGGGCCGGACAACCGAGGCGCGTTCTTGCCGCCCAGTTCGACCATGAGCAGATTGTGCAAGTTCGCCGAACGGTTGGTCACGGGATCGACCAAGACGACCCCGATTTGCAAATAGCCGATGCACTTCGACACGAGCTTGGCGCGGGTTTCTTCGCGATCCTTGTTGGCCGGGCTTACAACCTCGATGGCCGCCACCAACGTCATGCCATTCTTGGTGTCTCGAATTTGGACTTCGAATTCATCCGGATACTGGGGAGAGAAAGTGAGAACCGGGGCGGGTGCGACTTCGGTAGCCAGAGCCAGTCCCCCGGTCGAGCTTTCCCAGTCGCCTGCGTCCGAATTGAAGTCGTATTCGAATTCGGCGACATCGGCTTCGACCATGTGCCCGAGAGAAACGTGAGCGAAGGCTCGAAAACCTTGATTCGGCAGACTACGGTTCAATGACCGTACCATCGCAGTAAGGCGAGCGGCAGCACTTGATTCACCTGCCGCACGGCTTGATCGTGATGTCGTACTTGCGAAGCGACGGCGAGCGCTCCATCCGCGCCTCGTACGGCTCCATCTCCTTCTTCGAGAGTCGGATGCCGTTACGGT
>JANOSQ010000127.1:0-3781 GCA_031415915.1 Fimbriiglobus sp.
GTTGAACCTCCGCAACGAGTGGTCGGCTTACGTACCGGTTTCGGGCCAATCGGACGGCTTGGCGAAGGTGCAAGTCCTCGACGAGAACCAAATCGCGGTGCAGACCAAAGCCGGGCTGCTCGTGCTCATCGACCACTCCACCGGCCGGCAGCAGTGGAAATTCAAATACGATGGCGGCTTCAGTAACGGCTTCGGCGTGGCCGTCACTGCGAAATACTTGTTCGCGGTCAACGTCGCCAAACTTTACTGCTTCCACCGCTACACGGGTTTGCTCGAATTTGAATTCGAGCTGCCCGAGGCCCCGTCCGCCGCCCCGGTGGCCGACGCGACGCAAGTGTACATCTCGGTGACGGGCGCGAAATTGATGGCCTATCAACTCCCGTTGGCCCTGCAACTCACCGGCGAATCGGTCGGCAAGAAACCGGGCGAGATCGGCGCACCCCGCGTGCTCCCCGACAACAGCAAAGCCCGCAACCCGGCCGATGTCATCGCCGACCGCTACTCGACGCGGACGAATCCGAAGACCATCGGCGATGCGGAGTTCGAACGGGCGAACTTTCCGAAGTCCTACTTCGAAACGGGCGAAGGATTGTCGTCGATCAACAACCGCTCGCCGTCGATCGGGGCGATGCCGAGCATCGCGCACCCGACACTCTTCTCGTTGAACAAAGTGGAATCGCTGTCAATGCTGAAGTCGATGCGGCAGCCGTACAAATTGAACCCGGATCACCTGACCTACAACCAGTATTCCCCGTCCATCGCGGTGCTCCCCCCGTCGGTGGCCCGCGCCCACGAATTGGCCAACCTCCGGCCCGAGCCCGTCAAACCGCGCTTGGCTTGGGTCGTGGGCACGAAGCAGAAAATCGCCACCGATCCGGTGTTGGTTCAGTCGATGTCGCAAGTCACGGCGCCGCGTGTCTGGATCACCGAAGCCGGCAAGAACTTTTTGGCCGTGTCGCAACTCACCGGAGCTTCGGAAGTGTCCGGCTCGTTCAACGATTCCCCCACGGGAGCGCTGGTGGGGCCGTTCGCTTACACCAAAGACTCGTTGCTCGGCTTCGTGGCCTTGTCCGATGGTCAAGTCATGGCCATCGATTTGACCGGCGGTTCGGCCGGCTTGCCCCGCTACGAGTGGAAGGCCAACGTCGGCGGCTTCCTCAATCACATGCCGATCGCAGCGAAAGACGGTGTCTACGTTTCGGGCGATCACTCGGGGGTCGCCAAGATCGACGTCGCTTCGGGCGATGTGACGTGGCGAACCGAGTCGAACGCCGACCTCGCGCTCGCGGTGAACAACGAATTCGTCTACGTCATGAGCCGTCGCGGCGAACTGTTGGTGTACGCCAAAGACCGCGTGCACGATGCCCAGTCCAAACGGGCCAAAGCGCTCACCAGCCTCGACGTCGCTAGCTTCAACGTGCCGATTCCCAACCCGACCAGCGACCGCATCCTCCTCGGAGCCGACAACGGCTTGCTCGTCTGCCTCCGCGATGCGAGCGCGAAATACGCCAAGCCGATGCGGATTGCCCCGCTCGAGAAGCTCCCCACCGCTGTGAAGCCCGAAGTGAAACCGGGCGACCCGGTGACACCCGTCCCCCCGCCGAAGAATTGATCCGTTGCGCACGGCTACGCTCGTCTCTCTCGGGTTGTTCTTGCTCCTTCCCCTCGCCGCACTGCTGGGGGAGCACCTCGCGCGCGCCTCGCTGCTGACCGCTTGGAACGACCTTCCGGCGACCGGCGGGTCGTGGCTCAACACGCTGCTGCTGATGGGCCTCGCGGTGCTAATCGCCGTGCCGCCCGGCGCCGCCTTCGCGTATCAACTTTGCCGCCGTCGAATTCGTGGCCAGCGCGTTTTACGAACCGGCGTCCTCGCGGGTTTGTTCATCCCGTTGCCCGTTTGGGCCGTGAGCTGGCAGATCATCTTGGGAGAATGGCTCCCACCGATGTCCCTCGAACCGGGGGGCGTGGCTTGGCGACCGTGGAAGCTCGGGTTGCTGCCGGCCGCGTGGATCCACGGTGTCGCGGCAATGCCTTGGGTCGTCGTCATAGTCTCGCTCGTCCTCCGCACCGCCGACCCGGCTTTGGAAGAAGAAGCCCGCCAGACAGGCGGAGTGCGGGGCGTCTGGCGCTGGGTGATCCTCCCCCGGTTGGCCTGGGCGGTTTTCTTCGCATCCCTCGTCGTGGCCTTGCAGGCCGGAACCGAGATCGCGGTCACCGACCCGATGATGGTTCGCACGTCGGCCGAGGAAGTCTATACGCAGATGGTCGTGCGCAGCACCGGCCTCGGCGCCGCCATCGCCGCGACGATTCCGCTCTGGTTCGGAGGGGCGGCGCTTTTGGGCCTGATCTCCCGCTACGGATTGCGCCGCTTCCGTTCCTCGGAACAATTCCGAGGAGTCGACCCGGTCGCGCGAACGACGCATTGCGCCTCGGTACTCGCTTGGTTGCCGGTGACTCTCTATTTCGGTTTGCCGTTCGGCGCGCTCGTATGGAAAGCGGCCGGCGGCGGCGTTCTAGCCGTGCCGAGTGCCGGAGCCTTTGCGCAAACCATCGAGAAAGCAGCGCGGACGGAATGGCTCACCCTCGTCGATAGTTTGGCCGCGGCGGCGGCGGCGGGCGTTTTCACCGCGGGATCGGCGTGGATGGCGTGTTCGCTCGCTTTCGGATCGTCGCAGTATCGGGCGGCGCTGTTCGGCCTCTGCGCGATCCTGATCGCCGTGCCGGGGCCGTTGGCCGGGTTCGCGATCAAAGAAGCGATCGTGAAACTCGTCTCGGCGGAGCGTTCGGTCTTGCAGTCGCTCGATCTCCACCCCGACTTCCCGCCGCTGCGGTCGTTGCTTTACGACCAGCCTTCGCCACTCCCCGGAATTTGGGTCGGCGCGCTCCGCTTCTTCCCGCTGGCGTGCGGAATTGTGGCCGTCGCGATGCACCGCATTCCGAAATCGCTCCTCGAAACTGCGGATGCCGAGCGACGGAATTTCACGTCGGTGTCGCGCTGGGTCATCGCACCGCTCACGATTCGCGCCTTTTTACTCGCCTCCGTCGCAGTCGCGGCTCTGGCATTCGGGGAAGTCAGCGCGGGCAAGCTCGCCCAACCGCCGGCGCGGGGGGTGTTCGTTCTGCGGCTGTTCGATCAAATGCACTACGGGGCGGAAAGTTCCGTCGCCGCGCTTTGCTTATTGCAGTCGGCGGCGACTTGGGGAATACTGTGGCTGCTCGTCGGGCTAAGACCGGAACGGACTCCGTGAACCTTCCACTGCGCGAAGACCATTCACCCGGAGGCTCTGACATGCCGAGCATCGGCTACACCTCGTCGGCGACCCCGTTTGGAGAACTGCTGTTGGCCGCGACCGACCGAGGGGTCGTCGCTCTGGGATTCGGAAACACCGACGTCGAATCGGCACTGTGGTTGAAGGCCGAGTTCCCCGGTCGGGAACTCCAACGCGACGATGCCGGACTGAACACGACGCTCGCCGCGGCGCTCGATCACCTCGACGGCGCCCGCGATTTCCCGATCCCGCTCGCCGGGGATGGGAGCGACTTCCAGAACCGCGTTTGGCTCGCCCTCCAGAAAATTCCCTTCGGCGAGACGCGGACGTACACACAACTCGCCGCGATGGTCGGCCAACCCTATGCGGTCCGCGCCGTCGCCAGCGCCTGCGCCGCCAACCCGATCTCCGTGCTGGTGCCCTGTCACCGCGTGGTCGGCGCCGACGGCACCCTCCGCGGCTATCGCTGGGGACTCGAACGCAAAGCCCGGCTGTTGGAACACGAGCGGCAA
>JANOSQ010000128.1:0-5117 GCA_031415915.1 Fimbriiglobus sp.
CACCCTGAAATACGAGGCCGATCTCGACTTCACCGCGGCCGTCGCCGAAGCGGGGGTGTCGGCCGAAGAATTCCGCGCGAAGCTCGAAACGGTCGACATCCTCCGGCAATCGCTCGGGGCGCTCCGCGTCGCGGGCGGCACCGTCTCCCGGCAAATCTGGGTGCAAACCTTCGGCGAAATCGTCCGCGAATTCAAGCTCGGCACACTCTTCCGCGGCAACGTCAACGGCGCCGCCCTCGCCGACAACACCGGTGAACTCGACCCGCTCGAAGCGTCTGGGAACACGGCCAACGCGGTCGCCTTTCGACCCGATGGCAAGTTCGCCTTGATCGCCTCCGCCGACCGCAGCGTCCGTTTGTGGGACGTCGAAGCCAAGCGCGACGGCAAGCGTTTGATCGGCCACACCGCGACGGTCTGGGCCGCGGCCTTCAGCCCCGACAACACCAAGGCGATCAGCGGCAGCGTCGATGGCACCGCCCGCATCTGGGATCTGGCGAACGGGCAAGAACTCTTCAAACTCGACGGCCACGATGCTCTGGTTTCGGCGGTCGCGTTCGGCACCGATGGCACCAAGGCGATCACCGGCGGCTTCGACGGTTCGGTGGTTTGGTGGAACGCGGTCACCGGCAAGGAAATCCGCCGGCTCGACGGCGAAGCCAAGGCGATCTTCGCCATCGCGATGCACCCGAAGGAGAAACTCGCGGCCATCGCGGCCGACCGGCGGATCATCGTTTGGAACTACGCCACCGGGGAAGTCGCGTCGAAATGGGAGGCCCACAAGGGGGCCGTGAGCAGCGTGGCTTACAGTGACGACGGGCTGTCCCTGATCACCGGCGGCGACGACGGCCTCGTGAAAATCTGGGACGCCAAGAGCGGGAAGGTATCGGTCGAACTCGCGGGACACGTGGGTTCCATCCGCACCGCCGCGCTGAAACCGGACGGGAAATGGGCCGTGACCGCGAGCGCCGACGGCAGCGTGAAACTCTGGGACGTGGCCGCGAAGAAGGACGTCGCCACCTTCCGCAAGCACGGCCTCCCGGTCGTCGGCGCCGCGCTGCTACCGAGCGGCACGCGGACCCTCTCGATCGACAAAGATCTCAACGCCCTGATTTGGGACGTCGGCAAGTTCGTGAACGCCGGCACCCCGAATTCGGCCGATGTGCCGGATAAGATCCCGCTGATCAAGTGAGAGGCGTGCGCGGCAATCGGCGGGCGTGGTGAAGCAATGTGACAATCTGGACGCGATCACCGAGGACGCGATAGAGAATGCGGTAAGGGTGCTCGTAAATCTCACGCAGATCGATATCGGCGTACTCGGGCATGCCCGCACCCAGATAGGGGCTTGTTGCGAGCAGCTCCGAATGCCGCACAATGCGTTCGGCAAGAGCCTGGGCATGAACTTCGGATGCCACCAACTCGCATGCGGCTTCCAACTCTTCCGTGGCGCGCTCGGTCCATTCGACGATCACGATGATAGGCCCAACCGCCGTCGGACTTCTTCGACGGGGATAACCCGTCCGTCCTCGCAGTCGCGCAGACCCGCTTCGACGGACTGTCGGACTCGGATCTCGTAAGCCAAATCTTCCCAGGTTGCATCGGTGGGCAATTGCTCGACCAATCGAATCGCTTCGGGCTTGATCGACATTTCTTCTGTGACCGTCGGCATGAGTTCGATCCCCCGTAGGTTCTCAATATTCTACCCCGCCGGTTCGCAGTGGTCGATCCTCTGTACTCTCACGCCACCGGGTTCTTCGCCGCGACTTTGGCCATGCCCTGGGAGCGGGCGATGGCTTTGTTGCGGGTCTCGCGTTCGACGGTGTTGGTCGCGGGCAGCGCCTCGGCTTCGGCCCGCGCCGCAGCCGCCGTCGTCGCGGTGAGCTTGATCGCTTCAATGGCCTTGGCCGTCAGCACGTTCACCACGCCGTCGGCGACTTGGGCGAAGCCGCCGTCGATGTAGTAGCGCTTCACTTCGGAGCCGGTCGTGATCCGCAGCTCCCCCGCGGCGAGTTGGCCGACGAAGGCGCTGTGCCCCGGCAGCACGCCGAGTTCGCCGTCGTACATCGGCAGCACGACCGCATTCACCATCGCGTCGAGTTCCGCCCGCTCCGGGGTGACGACGACGATGCGGAGGGTTTTGGTGGTCAATTCGGCCATAGCTAGGGTCTGGGGTCTTGGGTCTGGGGTCTAGAAGAGTCATCCGATAATTGAAACTGCTCAAAAAAAGCCGGATCGACATCGTATGTCGTCCGAGGGACAAGCCCCAACTCCAGATCCTCAAATAAGCTGACCAGTTGGTCTCCATCTACCAATTCGATCGGAGGCACCCCATCTCGAACGGCTTCGATGTGGGCATCTTTGCTGTAAGAACCAGTTGTTAGAACGATGCCTTTATCAGCTCGTCCTTGCATAGCACCCCGGAAGTCACGAATGTGCCCGGAGCCAACGGTTCCATCATACTTCTTGCATTGAAATAGGACTTTGAAGCTTACGAAGGTATTTACTTTAACGATTCCTACACCGTCGATCCCGCCGTCACCACTTCTGCCCGTGACAACAACTTGTTCGAAGCCTGATTCCCGCAGCAAGCGCTGGCAAAGTCGCTCAAATCCTTTTGGAGGGAGCTTTTTCAGGAGTGCGAGTAACTCTTCCTTATAGCCTTCCGTGAGCTCGTTTGCCGAAACGTCATCTTCTTCCAAAGGCGGTTTCGATCGAGGAGCGGTATGCAGTGCATGCTGCTCCCTGAGAATTTGCAAGGCTTCATCGGAGCTGATCGACGTTGTCGCCAAGCCTTTCTCAGTCAAGTTCCAGACGCCACGTTTCGAGGATCCTAAATAGCCTCCCCAAACCAAGTACTGACGTGCGAAAGCAATTTGATTATCGAATCGCAACGCACCGCTACTCAAAACTTCCTGCCTCTGGGCATCTGACACTGCTTTGAGTTTAGCTACGATTTCCACGACCTCTCCAGGACGCCCCGATCCTCCAAGCTGCCGGAGCGCTTGGATGACCGAGTCGAAGTACTGAATGAACTTCGGCCCTTTTGCGATCTTCGCCACAATTCTCCCTCGGGGATGGTTGTCAAGGGGTCTGGAAATCGTTCCCACACCCCAAGCCCAATACCCTACTTCCCAGCCATCTTCTTCGCGGCTTCTTCGGCTTCTTCGATGGTGCCGACGTACATGAACGCCGATTCCGGCAGGTGGTCGTACAGGCCGTCGCAGATGCCCTTGAAGCTGCGGATGGTGTCCTTCAGCGTCGTGAAGTTCCCGCTCTTGCCGGTGAAGGCTTCGGCGACGAAGAACGGTTGGCTGAGGAAGCGCTCGATGCGGCGGGCGCGGGCTACGACTTGTTTATCTTCTTCGCTGAGTTCATCGACACCGAGGATGGCGATGATGTCTTGGAGTTCGCGATAGCGCTGGAGAATCCGCTTGACGCGGTCGGCCACGTCGAAGTGCTCTTGGCCGACGAGCGTCGGGTCGAGCAACCGGCTGTTCGACGACAGCGGATCGACGGCGGGGTAGATGCCCTTTTCCGAGATGGCGCGGTCCAAGTAGATGAAGCCGTCGAGGTGCTGGAATGTATTGGCCGGGGCCGGGTCGGTGGGATCGTCGGCGGGGACATACACGGCCTGCACCGAGGTGATGGCGCCCTTCGTCGTCGATGTAATCCGCTCTTGGAGTTCGCCCATTTCCGTGGCGAGCGTCGGCTGGTAACCCACGGCGCTCGGCATCCGGCCGAGGAGGGCGGACACTTCGGAGCCGGCTTGGCTGAAGCGGAAGATGTTGTCGACGAAGAAGAGCGTCTCGGTGCCCGTCGAATCGCGGAACCACTCGGCCATCGTCAGCGCGCTGAGGGCGACCCGCATGCGGGCGCCCGGCGGCTCGTTCATTTGGCCGAAGACCATCGCGGTGTTCGCGATGACCGCCTTGGCGTCGGCCCCCGCGCCGGTCATCGTCTCTTGCATTTCGAGCCAGAGGTCGGTCCCTTCGCGGGTCCGCTCGCCGACGCCGGCGAACACCGAGTACCCCTTGTACTCTTTGGCGATCCGCGTGATGAGTTCTTGAAGGATAACCGTTTTACCGAGGCCGGCCCCGCCGAAAAGGCCGGCCTTGCCCCCCCGTGCGAGCGGGATGAGCAGGTCGATGACCTTGATGCCCGTGACGAGCACCTCGGACTTCGGCGAGAGTTCGTCGAAGCGCGGCGGCTCGCGGTGGATGGGTCGCACTTCGGTGGTTTTGATCGGGCCGAGGCCGTCGATCGGTTCGCCGAGGAGGTTGAAGACGCGGCCGAGGGTGCCGAGGCCGACGGGGACGTGGACCGGTTTGCCGGTGTCGATGGCATCGACGCCGCGGACGAGGCCGTCGGTGGAGCCGAGGGCGACGCAGCGGACGCGGCTGCCGCCGAGGTGCGATTGCACTTCGCCGGTGAGGCCGATTTTGAGGCCGCCCTTGGTGACGGCGTCGATGCGGAGGGCGTTGTAGATTTCGGGGAGATGCCCTTCGCCGAATTCGACGTCGAACGTCGATCCGATGATTTGGACGATTTTCCCGGCTTTCGTGGCGGTGGCGACCATGGTGCTGCGGATCCTTCTTCGGTGTCGTTTGAATTCAATTTGTAACCGAGCGGTGGGCGTGAGCCCTCCGAGGAATTCGAGATCAAGAACTATCAATGTCTCGGAGGGCTTACGCCCACCGCTCAGGGGAGAAACTCATTACTTCAGCGCTTCGCTACCCGCGATCAGTTCGCTGATTTCCTTCGTGATGTTGGCTTGGCGGGTCCGGTTGTAGAGCCGCGACACGTCCTTGATCAAATCCCCGGCGTTTTCGGTGGCGGCTTTCATCGCCACGCGGCGGGCGATCTGCTCACCGACGGCGGCGTCGAGGAAGCATTTGAAGAGCCGCACTTTGAACGCCACCGGCACCAGTTCGCCGAGGATGTCGGCGGCGCTCGGGTAGAAATCGTAGGTCTGCTTCGGCCCGATCACTTCGGTCGCCGCGGCGGTCGGTTGCTTGGTCGTTTGCACCGCGACGCTCGACAGCGGCAGCAGCGTCTCGACCACCGGGTACTGCTTCGAGATCGAGACGAACTTCTGATACACGACGACGATTTGATCGACG
>JANOSQ010000129.1:0-9587 GCA_031415915.1 Fimbriiglobus sp.
TTCGACCCCGGCGAGCATGGCGGGCGAGTTGTAGGTCCACGATTGCAGCGGGCCTTCGATGGCGTCGTACTGATCGACGCCCATCACGAAGTGGATGTACGCGCGGAGAAACTTCTTATCGAGGGTGTCTCCGGAAGCCGATTCGGTCACGTCGTCCGGGAACGTGCTGTAGTAGAGCAGGCGGCCGCTGCGGACGTTGGCGGGCAAAGTCTGGGGGCCGCGTTTGATCCACGCGATGATCGCCCGGTAATTGAGGCGGTAGTAGCCGGGCGTATCGCTGACTCCCGAAGCCGGGTTGGTCGTCACGACGTTGAGCGTGTGCCCGGCGGTGGTGCGGAAAAGAATCCGGTTGATGTTGTCGACTTGGGGGTTGAAGGCCGCGCCGTCCCCGCGGAGGAAGAATCGCCTGCGCCAATCGCAGATCCAGTTGCTGTTTTGGTCTTGGTTCTCTTGCGTCGGGTGGATGAGATCGGGCTGGACGCCGGGCCCGTTCGCGGCCCCGTAGGTGTTGGAATCGGCGCCCCAGCGCGGGTCGGGCGGCCAGACGAACATCGTCTTGCCCCAGTAGCCCGGCCCCATGGAGTAGCCTTTGTAGCGGTCGCCCGTCGGCACCAGGGCCACGGTCTTGGTCACGCCGGTTGGGCGCGCAGGCCAGTCATGTCGATGTCGAAGCGCTCCCAGACCGAATCGAGGTAGGCGGCATCGGTCGTGCCGCCATCGAGTAGGCACGCGCTCAAGCCCACCGGGGAGACCGGTGGATCGCAGTTGCTGTGGCACCGACTCGAGCTCTGGCGGGATGCCCGCTCTGGATCAAAGCCCGGCTGATCGCTCTAAATACGAGCAGCGCCGTCGCGATACCGGGGGCGAAAGTACTGCCGAGGAAGAGCGCATCGCGACCAACCCCTCCGTCGAGGAACAGGATGCGCTCGTCGAGTTTCCAAGCGATCCCGAAGCCGATGATCCCGGCTCCTGCCCCCGAAAGGATCGCGACCGCCGCCCGCATTGGAAAACGCATGGACATCGCCCGCTCGCCGGTTACTGAGTCATTGATCGGCAGAGGCTTTCGAGTCACTCGACCAAGTGGAGTTGACGAACACCCGGAGTGTCGGTCGCGTTCCAGTTCACGCTGAAACTGCCGTTCCCGCCCGTCACGAGGCTCTTGGAAATGTACTGGGCTCCGATCACGTCGGTGGTGCCATTGCCGGTGATGTTCAGCGTCGCCCCGGCGGCGTAGAAGGCCCCGGTGAGGGTCATGCCACCTTGGCCGGCCACATTGATGGGGACCGTGGACGTACGATCCTGAAAGAACGTGAATCCTTGGTAGGGTCCGGTGGTCGGGGGACTCAGCGTACACGTCCCCTGACCCGTCAGGTCGATCTTGTCGCTGATCGAGGTCGGAGCGTTGTAGATCATGACGCCGTTGCCCGTCAGGTTCCCTTGGCCGCCCCAGTTGAAGCCGCCCCCATCCATATAGTAGATCCCGGGACTGAGGATCATGTTCCCCTTGCCGGTGATGCTGATCCCGCCCCTGTAAATGCCGGGCTGGAGGGTGATGGTGTTGGCGCCGCTGTGCTGGAGCTTATTCGAACTCCGGACGGTCATGGTGCTGGGATCGGGCGGGGGGAGGAGCCGGAACGGATCGGCGATCTGCTCCGCATTCGGCGTGACGATTCCGGAGATCGTGCCTCCGCCGGGCGTCGATATTCCGGGGGCACCGGCGATGTCGATATTGGGAGCGATGATCGACCCTGTGCCATTGGCGATCGCGGCCTCGGAATGAGTCGAGTTGACTTGGATCGGTGCCCCCGTAATGGTGACCGTTCCCCCGCCCCCGGAATTCAAGCTCCCTTTGCTTGTGGGGTCGAGAACCAAGATGGCGTCTTTGAAGGTCGTCTTCTTGCCGCGGGCCACCGAACGCGAGCCGACGGGGATGTCCCCGGATCCCATGACCCGGCTGAAGAAACGGGGCTGATTGTAGCCGATGAGCACTTCGACATGGCCCGGGACGTTCTTGAACGGGCCGGACAAAGGTGGGATGTTGACCGTCACGGTGCAGTTCACGCCGTTCTGGAAGCCGTTGACGCTGGCCGTGTCGAGGGCGGCTTGCTTGGCCGTGCCGGCCGGATCGTAACCCAAGTCTAAGTTGAAGTTGTAATAGAGTTTGCCGGCGGCCGCGAGCGCGGCCGCGTCGCCGGTCGATTGAACCTTCCGGCGCTGGTCGAGGAGCAGGCCCCCGTCGAGGGACAGAGCGACGAAACCCATCAAGGTCGTCAGGCTGACTGCGACCACCACCACGACGTTTCCCCGCCGGTGACTTCGATTGACGCGCATGGCCTGCTCCTAATAATGCATGGTCGAGACGGACGTGCTGCTCAGGGTGACCGGTCCGAAAACCACGGTGTCCCACTGGCAAGTGACGGTCACGGTCACGGTGTTGGCGATGTTCACCACGCTGCCGTTGACGACCGCGGTGTGGTACTGCTTTTTGTTCTTGTCCCAAGTGACAGTGTAGCTCAGGTTCTGCGCGTCGATGCCCCCGGCCTGCGGCGCGATGGCCTTGGCGTAGACGTCCTGCGGCGTGGCGGCGGTGGTGGCATTCTCTTTGGCGTACTGATCGCCGTGGCAAGCCGCCCACCGGGATCCCTCCCGGGCCATGTGGGCCACTTGCTGGTAGCGGAAAGCAACCATCGCCCCGAGGATAATCATCATGAGGAGGAAGAACAGCACCGGGTAAACGAAGGCCGATTCGACGAGAATCGCCCCCGGGCGAGAACGAGATCCCCCCTGCTGGCGAATAAGCATGCTTCACCTCTTTATGTTCGGGCGATTACCGGGCGATTACCGGGGCGACGCGCATTTCGACACTCCGGCTGACGGTTTGCGAGTTCGGCACGCCGGGGAAATTCGTGATCGTTTTGAACGGCACGTTGACCGTGACCTTGACGTACGCTTCACCCCCCGACGTGGTCTGGGTGGATGTGACCGTGCCGGTGGCGGCCAACTCGGGGGCCTCGGCGAGGGCGGCATCCTTCACGTTGGCATGTCGCGATTGGGCGGCGTACGCCGAATCGGAGGCGTACAGAGCCCCGCTTCTGGCACACTCATTGACCTCGATGGAAAAGTACATCAACCTCGCCCAGTCCATAGCGATGACGAACAAAAACGTCAAAAAAGGAACGAGCACCGCGAGTTCGACCACCGCGGCCCCGCCCCGTTTTCGGGCCATCGATTTTCTGAGGAGCATCATCCACCTCCGACGCGACACGTGGAACACCGGCCCCGCGATCAGAACCCTAGAACGGATTCCCGCGGCGCGGTGCGTTCCGCCGCTCGACTTTCCACGATTTTTTCCGACGCAAGCGCGCTCCGGGCGCGGAATTGCGTCCTAAGTTGAATTCCGCCGACCCTTCCTCCCCGACAGGAGCGTCCGACGATCATGCCCCGCCCCGCGACCCTTCTCGATGCGCTCGCAGTCGTTCAGAAGAGCGGGCTGTTGGCGGACGGCGCGATGCGGGACTTCCTGGCCCGCACAAATGGGAGCTTCACCACCCGCTCTCAACCGGACACGTTTTTCGCCAAACTCGTGGACGAGAACGTGCTGACGCCGTTCCAAGCCCGGCAGTTGAGCGAAGGGCGCTGGCGCGGATTGGTACTGGGCCCATACCGCCTCCAAGAGCGCATCGGCCGCGGCGGTATGGGGCAAGTGTTCCGCGGGGAAGACAGCCGCGACCGCCGACCCGTCGCCATCAAAGTGTTGAACACCGACCTCGCCGACGACCCGCTCGCCAAGGCCCGCCTCGAGCGCGAAGCGAGGGTCACGGCCGGGCTCGATCATCCGCACATCGTCAAAATGTTGGGGTTCGCGGCCGAGCACTCGCCGCCGTATTTGGTCATGGAGTACGTCGACGGATTGAGCTTGCAAGCCCTCGTGGCGCTGACGGGGACGCTGCGCGTCGAAGCCACGGCGCTGTGCGGCCGGCAAATCGCTTCGGGTTTGGCCCACGCCGCCGCGGCCGGTTTGGTCCACCGCGATATCAAGCCGGCCAATCTCCTGCTCGACCACTTCGGCCACGTCAAAATCCTCGACCTCGGCATCGTGTTGCTCCGCGAGGGAGCCTCGTCGCTGACGCTCGCCCCGGACGGTCCATCGCCGCTGCTGGGCACGGTCGACTACTTGGCCCCGGAACAGGCGCTGGACAGCCATTCCGTCGATGCGCGCGCCGACATTTACTCGCTCGGGGGCACCCTCTACTTCCTGCTGGCGGGGCATCCGCCGTTCGACGATGCCGGCCCGCACGATCGCCTCCGCCGCAAGTTCACGTCCGACCCGACGCCCATCCACCACTTGCGGCCGGACGTCCCCGAACAGCTCGCGGCCGTCATCGCCAAGATGCTCGCCCGACACCCGGACGACCGCTACCAATCGGCGCTGGACGCGGCCGACGCCCTCGCACCTTGGGCCGTGCCGGTCGCCGGATTCCCCGAAGATCTGTTCGCGCAGATCCCCGCCTCCGACGGCAGCGGCGAACTCCCGACGCGGGCATTGAACGCCCTCCCGCTCGGCGCGGCCCACCGGAGCCGGATGCAACTCCACGGCAGCAGCGTCCACCCGAGCCTGTCGGTCACGCTCGCCGATGGCCCGGCACCGACCGATCTCGATCTGCCTGTACTCGTGATGATGCGCAAGCCGGCGACCGCCCCGCGGCGGAGTCGGTACCGCATCGCGGCGGTCGTCTGTTTGGCCATGCTGGTACTCGGCTTCGCCTTCGCTTGGGCCGCCGGGGTGTTCGGCCGTCCGATTGTCGCGGATGCAGCGATCAACCGGGGAGTCGAAGCGGCCGAGTCGGAGAACCTTGGCGACGCCCGACCCGTTCTGCACTAATGTAAGAGGACATCCTTCAGGCCGAACATGCCAGCGCCCGCGACCACTCCCGAGTTGTTCGTCCGCATCCGCAAGAGCGGCCTCGTGCCCATCGCGGAGTTGCAAGGCTACGTCGCCGGGGCGCAGCCCGCGCCGAACCCCGCCCGCTTGCTCGACGGATTGGTCGATGCCCATTTGCTGACCCGATTCCAAGCGGATCGCCTCGGGGCCGGCAAATACAAAGGCTTCGTCCTCGGCAGCTACACCATCCTCGACCGCTTGGGCGCCGGCGGCATGGGGCAAGTCTTCTTGGCCGAGCACGCCGCGATGCGCCGCTTCGTCGCGCTCAAGGTGCTGCCGGGCAACGTCTACGAAGACGACATCGCCCGCGAACGCTTCTTCCGCGAGGCCCGCGCCGCCGCGACCCTCGACCACCCCAACATCGTCCGCGTCTTCGACATGAACCGCGAGGGCAAACTCCTGTACCTCGTGATGGAGTACGTCGAAGGGGCCAGCCTGCAGACGATTATCGAGAAGGACGGCAAGCGCTCCATTGCCGCCGCGGCGAGCTACGCCCATCAAATGGCCCTCGGCCTCCAGCACGCCCACGAGCGCGGCCTCGTCCACCGCGACATCAAACCGGGCAACACCCTCGTCGACCGTGCAGGCGTCGCCCGGTTGCTCGACCTCGGCCTCGTCCGTTCCGAGTCCGACGGCGATTCCAAGCTGACCTCCAACATCGGCGGCCGCTCCATCCTCGGCACCGTCGATTACCTCGCCCCCGAGCAAGCGCTCGACAGCTCGAACGTCGATATCCGCGCCGACATCTACTCCCTCGGGGCGACGCTCTATTTCCTCCTCGCGGGGCATCCGGTCTTCCCCGAGGGGCGGGCCGGGCAAAAATTGATGTGGCAGCAGTGGCGGGATCCGACCCCCATCGACAGCGTCCGGCCGGAGGTCCCCGCTACGCTCGCGGCCATCGTCCACCGGGCGCTGGCGAAGAAGCGCGAGGATCGCTTCCAGACCCCCGCCGAGTTGGCCGACGCCTTGGCCCCGTGGGTCGGCGGGCTGGTGCAACCCCACAGCGGCTTGATCCACGCCCCGCCTTACCGCCCTTTCCTCGGCCGCGGCGCCACCGCTTCCGGCAACGACCGGCCGAGCAAACGGCCCCCCTCCGCGAGCGGAACTCCGTCGCCCACGCCGAAGCCCGCGATGATCCTCGCCCACCCGACGCCGATTTCCGGCGTCGTACGGTTGGACGAACCTTGCGAATTGGATCAAGCGACCCCGAACGCCTTCGCTTCCGGCGTGACGACCACCGTGGATGATCGACCCCGCCCAATAGCGGTGCCGACGCCCCCCAGTCGGCGGGCGCTGGTGCTGGTCTCCGCGATCACCGCCGCCGCGGTGGGACTGGCCTTCGCCGCCTTGGCCGCGGTACTTTTCGCCAGCGGCGTGATCCGGACTTGAAACCGGGCTCGCCGATTCACGTCACATTCCCGCCCATCAGATAGGCCCGCAGGTCGATGAAGATGTCCGCGCAGCGGTCGCGCCATGGCTTGTCCGCGAGCAGGGTCGGGTGCGACGGGTGGAACAAAACGTGGATGCTCAGCTTGTTCGGCTGCTTCGGGTCGTGGCAGTGGAGTTGCAATTCGAGTTCGACCGGCCCGGCGGAGCGCTTGGAAAAGCTGAACCACGTCCCCGACCCCCCGCCGCCGCGGGCGCGGTGCAACAACACCCGGACCAACCGCGCGGTGCTCTCCAGAACCTCGCCGCCGTAATCTTGGACGAAGCCGCGCAGCTTCATCAAGGCGATCGACTCGGGCATCCACGCGTCCATCTTGAAGGGCAGGGCCAACGATTCGCGCGATTGCCCGGCGTAACTCATGCTCGGGCTCGGCGTTTGCGCCGGTGCACTCACCCGAGCCGCGGGTACGGTCTGAACCCCGGTTCGCACGGCGACCACCGCCGGCGTCCGCGATTTCGACCGGATCACCCCCGTCGGGGCATTCTCCAGTTGCAGCAGTATCGCTTCCTCGCTCATCCCGACATCGCTTTCGGATGACCCCGATGCGGGGATGTCCATCAAGCCGGGCAAGCGGTGCCGGGATTCGATCTTGGCCTGTTTCAGCGCCTTCTCGAATGCTTGCGCCAACTCCCGCGCGGATTGGTAGCGATCGTCCGGATCTTTGCTCAGCGCCTTGCGAATCACGGCTTCCACGCCGGCGGGGACCCAGCCGTCGAGTCCCAACTGCTTGAAGGTGGGCGGTTCTTCGGTCGCGTGCGCCAGCAGCACATCCATGCTCGACGTGCCTTGGAAAGGCACCCGGCCGGCCAGCAGTTCGAACGCCATGATCCCGACGCTGTACAAGTCGCCCCGGTGGTCGAGCACTTCGCCGCGGATCTGCTCCGGGCAGATGTACGCGGGGGTGCCCACGGCGAACTCGACGGTGGTGTCGGTCACCTTGCGGGCCGAGAGATCCTCGAAGGTTTTGGCCAGCCCGAAGTCCATCACCTTGATGCGCTCTTTCGGCGAATCCGGGTCGATGACCATCAGATTCGCCGGCTTCAAATCACGGTGGATGATCCCCTCGTCGTGCGCGGCCTGCAGCACGTCGCAAAGTTGGCCGATGATGCGCCCGTCCCGTGGGGCGGTCATCTTCTTGGCCTTCTCCAGCAGGGTTTCGAGGTTCCCCCCCTTCACGTATTCCATGACGATGCACGGCCCGGCCGGGTCGTTGAGCGAGGCGTCGTAGAGGGTCACGGCGTAGGGGTGGTGGAAGCGGGCCATGAGCAGGGTTTCCCGCTCGAAGCGCTGGCGGAATTGGTTGTCGGCGGCGATGTGGTCGTGCATGACCTTCACGACGACCTGCCGGCCGAGGTCGGTCTGGCGGGCCAAGTAGACCCGGCCCATGCCGCCCTCGCCGATCTGCCGCTGCACTTCGTACCGCCCGAGGAACGTTCGCCCGATCATCTCGCCCGCCCGGTGAGGGAAAAACCCGTGTTCAACCCTAGTGCGCTTTTCCCCGACGGGTGTCCGTTTCGATCAATACCGGCCCATCCCTAAGGACGAACCGCATCGTAAATCTTCAAAATGCAGACGATGGCGAAGAGCACGCCGAGGCAGACGCCCACCACGAGGCCGCCGAGGAGCCACTTGTTCACGGGCTGCGGCCGACCGTACCTCGGTTTGGGCTTGGGGACGGGCTTGGACTTCCGCTTCGGCACGCCGATGGGGGTGCGGTCGAAGCCGGCCGAGCGAACGGTCTCTTGCTCGGCGGCGGTCGGACGCGCCACGGCCGGCTCGATGGAATCGAAGACCAAAGTCCGTTCGGGGGCGAGATCGTCGTCGAAGAGGATCGGTTCGTGCGGCAGTTCGGCGAGGAGGCCCGGCAAAGAGCGCGCTAGTTTCGAGGCCATGCCCGAAGGCGGCGCCGAATTCGCGTCGTAGTCGATCGCCCCGGAATCGTCCCCGTCGGCGTAGCATTGCAGGAACTGGGAGACGGCCCCCGCGGAGGTCGGCCGGGCGTCCGCGTTCTTGGCCAACAGGTGCAGGACGAAATTCGCCAGCGGTGCGGGGATGTCGGCCCGCAAATAGCCGAGCGGCTGCGGGGCGGAGTTCCGGTGGTAGGCCGCGGCTTCCTCGGCGCGGGTCGCCGGGAATGGGGGTCGCCCCGTGAGCAGGTGGTGCAGGACGCAACCGAGGGAATAGAGGTCGGCGGCGGGAGCGGCGAGATCGGGGTTCGCGAATTGCTCGGGGGCGCGGTACTCGAAGTCGGGTTCTTCCCAGTCGGCGCCGAGCCGGCCGAGGCCGAACCCGGACACCTTCACCAAGGGTTTCTCGTCAGATCCTTTGCCGCCGACGCGGCCGACGAGGATCGCCGTGGGCGAGAGGCGACCGTGGGAGACGCCCTTCTCGTGGGCGTGTTGCAATCCGAGCGCCGCTTGGCGGACGAATTCGCAAGCCCGGCGGATCGGCAGCGGGCCGTGGGCCCGCACCAAGGCTTCGAGGTTGCCGCCGTCGAGGTATTCCTTCACGAAGTACATGCGCTCGCCGGCTTGGTTGGCGTCGAGCAGCGTCACGATGTTGGTGTGGGCCAGCCGAGCGGCGGAACGGGCCTCGGCGCGGATGCCGGCCCGCACTTCCTCGGTCGCCGTCTGCTCGGTCGCCAGAATCTTGATGGCGACCAAGCGGTTCATCGTCCGGTGGCGGGCCTTGTAAACGCGCCCGGTCGCGCTCTTGCCGACGTAGTCGAGGATCGAATACGGGCCGATGTGGAAGCCGTCGGTTCGCCCGGTGAGCAAGCGATCGACTTGGAAGCGCGTCAGAAGATCGGTTTTGAAAAGATGGTCGGCGAGATCGCGAGCGGATTCGGCGTGGGGCGGTAGCGAGTGCAGCGCGCGGTCGAGCTGTTTGACGGTGACGAGATCGGAAGCGCGCAGGGAGGCCAAAAAAGTATCGCGATCGACTTGGGTGGGAGTTTCCGTCGCGGTCATGGCGGCATCCGTCGCTGGGAGCAGTGGAATTAAGACGAACCAGCGCGGCGGGCCAACCGTTCCGACGCCGGGATTCTCCGGAGGGTTCCCCAATCCTCGGGCTTAAGTGCCGTTAGCACATGGGTATCAATCTTCGGGGGTGGCTGTAACGGCTCGGTAACGGATCCGTTTCGTAGGGCGGGTGGAGTCTTCGTAACCCGCCGCAACAATTTGTGGACATCGGCGGGTT
>JANOSQ010000130.1:0-1511 GCA_031415915.1 Fimbriiglobus sp.
GGCCGAGAGCTTGGGGAGGGGCGCGCCAGGTCCGAGCGCGGTGAGAAACGCGATGTCCGTGCCGAATCGCAGCGTCTGCTTTCCTGTCGGCGTCGTGATCGAAAGCTCCTTCGGCACCGTGCGCGACCTCTGCATCGGCACGCGGTGGAAGTAGCCGCTGTCGCCGCCCGGCTCCACGCCTAACGCCTGCAGGCGGCGGGCAATCCACGCCGCCGCACGATCGGCGTCCGGCGTCCCCGTCTCGCGTCCGCGAAAGGAATCGGCCGCAAACGCGTACAGATCGGTCTTGAGTTCGGTTGCGTTAGGCTCGAGGCGGCTGGGCGAAGGGGTCGCGCCGAGCGCCGGGCTTCCCGGCTGACAGGCCGCCAGCCCGATGACCGCGACGCTGGCAAGGGGAGTGAAAAAGCGATGCATGAAGAAGGTGGCTACGGTAAAAGAGAGGTGCCTTAAGGAAGTAAAAGATCGCTGGACAGCGCCTGGAATGCTGCCACTGGATAGCGAAAGGGCCGGGCACATGGCCCGGCCCTCACTGTGATCTTTACCGAAAATTCAGACGCTGCTCCTTCCCGACCACCGCTCACGCAACCGGCGCGCGGTGTCGGGACTCACGATGCGTACAACGAGATAGCACAGCGCCCCGACGACGGCAATCTTGGCGCCAAGCCCGATGAGGCCGATCATGAGGCCGAAAAAGAGACCGAAGACGCCGAAGAAGAGCTTGAGCAAGAACAATCCGCCGATGGCGAAGAGTCCGATCATGAAGATTGTGCGAAGCATACGTCCGTTCTCCATTTCGAGGACTGGCCACCGTACGCGGCCGCTACATCCCGAGTTTCACGCGCCAACTCGCGAGATGATAAGGACATATTCGGTGTGACACCATCCCCCTTCACCACCGATGTGGTTGCGGCGTGGTCACCAGCCAACTGGTCCCCCAAACGCTGGCCCCCTACTCCATTTCCCGCTTTCTGTTTGGTAGGATCGTTACGCCGTAACCTTTCAAGTGCTTGTGAAGGGTTACCCCCTGTTGGCTCCGCCGAGTTCTCTGGGATAGATTGCCGAGACTTGTTGCAGGGTGGCCCGTCTGGAGCTTCCCCATCTCAGGCTGTAGTAGAGGCCGGGCGCGTACTGGAACCATCAATGTCGGACACGCTGTACCAGATTTTGGGGCGACATCGCTCCGATCCGCTTCCCGAGCGCAAGCCGTCCTGGCTCAAGGTCAAGGCGCCGGGCGGTGCGAATTATCTTCGCCTCAAGGGATTGATGAAGGAACTCGACCTTCACACCGTCTGCGAAGAGGCCCACTGCCCCAACGTTGGGGAGTGCTGGGAGCACGGCACGGCGACCTTCATGATTCTGGGTGACGTCTGCACGCGAAACTGCGGCTACTGCGCCGTCTCGCACGGTCGCCCGCCCAATTACGATATCGACGAACCCAATCGGGTGGCGGCGGCTATCGCGGAGATGAATCTGCAGCATGCCGTCATTACCTCGGTCGATCGGGACGATCT
>JANOSQ010000131.1:0-7372 GCA_031415915.1 Fimbriiglobus sp.
GCATCGGCCTCGGCGGGCAGGGCAAGGGAAACATGAAAGCGATCCAGGCGAACGTCGTCGCGATTTGCGATGTCGACGACGGGCACCTCGCGGAAGCCGGGAAACTGGTGGAAGCCGCGAAGGGGAAAGCCGAGACCTACCGCGATTATCGGAAGTTGTTGGAGAGCAAAGAGGTCGACGCGGTTCTGATTTCGACCCCCGATCATTGGCACGCTTTGCAGACGATCCACGCCTGCGCAGCGGGCAAGGACGTCTATTGCGAGAAGCCGCTGACGCTCGTGATCGCCGAAGGACGGGCGATGGTGAACGCGGCCCGCGACCACAAGCGCATCGTTCAGACCGGGAGCCAGCAGCGCAGCGATGCGAAGTTCCGCCAAGCCTGCGAACTCGTCCGCGGCGGCTATCTCGGGAAGATCCACACGGTCAAGGTCGGCCTGCCGGGGCCGAACTTCAAAGCGCCGGGCATCCCGGATGGCAAAATCCCCGACGGGTTGAACTACGACCTCTGGCTCGGGCCAGCACCCGAGCGCGCGTACAACGAGAAGCGCGTCCACTACCTCTTCCGTTTCTTCTGGGACTACAGCGGCGGCCAACAGACCAACTTCGGCGCCCACCACCTCGACATCGCCCAGTGGGGCCTCGGTACGGACGACACCGGCCCCACGAAGATCGAGGGGAAGGCGACCTTCAACAAGGACAAGTGGTTCGAGACACCCGAGACGGCCCACGTCACTTACACCTACGCCAACGGCATCAAGATGCTCTGCAGCCTCGGCACCGGTAAGGACGCCTACGCCGGGGGCACGACCTTCGAAGGCGAGAACGGGACGATCTTCGTGACGCGCGGGAAGATGGAAATGACAACCGGCGGCGAGAAAGTCGATGCGGCGAAGTTGCCGGCGCCGGACGTGAAACTCTACGTCAGCGGCACCCACCACAAGAACTGGCTGGAGTGCATCAAGACCCGCAAAGCCCCGATTTGCGATGTCGAAATCGGCCACCGCTCCGCGACCGTCTGCCACCTCGGCAACATCGCCCTCCGCACGGGTCAAGCCATCACATGGGATCCGGTGAAGGAAGAAATCGTCGGCAACGCCGAAGCCGCGAAGATGGTGACGAAGGAGTACCGCAAGCCGTGGAAGTTGGGTTAAATCGCCTCCGGACCGCGTTCGCCGGTGCGGATGCGGACCACGTCCTCCAGCGGCATGATGAAAATCTTGCCGTCGCCGATGCGGCCCTCGTCGCCGGTGCGGGCCGCTTCGATGATGGCGTTCACCGTCGGTTCGACGAAGTCCTCGTTCACCGCGATCTGCAACTGCACCTTGCGCAGCATGTTCACGGTGAACTCGTGCCCGCGGTATATCTCCGATTGCCCCTTCTGCCGACCGAAGCCTTGGACGTCCACGACCGTCAGCCGGAATACCTCGACCTTGTTCAGCGCCGCCTTCACGGCGTCGAGCTTGTTCGGCTGGATGATGGCGAGGATGAGCTTCACGGCACCACGACCTTCCCTTGTTGCAGGTATTCGTCCCCGACGGCGTAGTTCGCGAACGCCATGGAGTAATTGCCCTCGAACCAATCGCGGATGTGCGGGACCGCTTCCGCATCGTACGCCGGCTCGGCGCAGAGGATCGGGCCGAACGGCACCCGGCGGATTTCCCCCTGTTCGACGATTAACTCCCCGGCCTTGAAGACGTACCGGGGAAGCTCGAACATCGCCCGGCGATCCGCGGCCGGGGTGTACACGGCGATGTCCGCATCGGCGCCGGTGCCGAGGTGCCCCTTGTGCGGCAAGCCGAGCATCTTCGCCGGCGAGCCGCGCGTGATGATCGCGATCTCGGTCAGCGTGTATTCGCGGTCGAGATCCCCGAGCGTACAGCGCTCGAGCACTCGCGCCGGCAGTCGCTTTAACACTTCGCGGCGATAGTCCCGGCTCATCAGCAGCGCGATGATCTCGGGGTAGGCGACGAACGCACCGCCGTTGGGGTGGTCGGTACTCATGGCGATCTGCCACGGATCCTTCACGAGCAGATACCACTCCAACCCGATGGCCCACTGGAGCGCGTGGACGAACGACTTCTCTTGGTACGTGATCGGCACGATGCCGCAGCCGCCCTCGCATTCGGTGTCGCTGTTGAACCACTTTCGGCCCGTGACCTTGTGCAAATAGTGCCCGAGCGGGCCGTCGCCGGTCATCGAGGTGGTTTCGCCGAAGACGACTTGTCCGACATCCACGGTGATGTTGGGATGCCCATTCACATACTCGGCGAGTTGGGGCACCTTGCTGCAGAACGTCCCTTGGTCGTCCGCCCCGCCGCCGTAGCTATGGAACTGGATGTGCGTGAAGTGCCCGCGGTGCCCTTCGACGGCCCGCATTGTTTCGAGCGTCGTCGTCCAGTTGCCGGGGATACCGAGCTGATTGCAGTGGATGTGCGCCGCGTGCGGCAACTTCAATTCATCGGCGGTGCGGGCGATCTCGCGGACGATGGCCCGCGGACTCGTGTTGAAGCCGGGGACGATGTCGTCGAGATGGGCGAGCGAGTTGCTCCCCTGCTTCCAAACTTCGACGCCGCCGGGGTTCACCACTTTGAGCGCATACCCGCGAGTGGAGTTCAACAACCACGCGCAGAAGGCCCGCAATCGGGCCGACTCCCCGCTCGCGATCTGCCGCATGGCGTAGTGGTTGTTCCCCACCAGCACGAAGAAGCCTTTGTCGATGGCCGGGGTATCGTGGAATTCTTCGAGCGTGTGCCTCGCTCCGAGTGGAGGAATCGCGGCGTCGAAGACGGTCGTGTAGCCGAGGCCCGCGTACAGGTAACCGGTGACGAACGTCGTCGGCGTGCTGCCGCCGGTGCCGGAGCGGAGCAGGGCGGTGCGGTGGAAGGGCGGGGAATCGCGGCGGTCTTCGGGGCGGAATTTCCGGGCGACATTCACCTTGGGCCCGGCGATGTGGGCGTGCATATCGACGCCGCCGGGCATGACGACGAGTCCGCTCAGGTCGAAGGTTCGATCCGCCGATGCGCCGGGGTCGGCGATGATTTTGCCGTCGCGCGCCCAGAGGTCGCGCACGGCGCCATCGACCCCGTTGCGGGGATCGTAGACGATACCGTTCGACCAGCGCACGAGTGCCATGCAGCGATTGTAGGGGAATGGGTTGCCGACTCCCCCATGGCTTCGGCGGTTGGGGCCGACGGGCCGGACGCGTCAGCGACGGACGGCATGGCGAGCGGTCGGTTTTGGGCGAGGCGGAGGCGTGCGATCGGTCCGTCGCTCACGCATCCGGCTCGTCGGCTCCGACGACGGTTGGGGCGGACGAGGCGGACGCGTCAGCGACGGACGGCATGGCGAGCGCCGACGCTTGTGGTTCCAGAAATCGGATCAGCGCCCCTTCACCGTCGCCAAGATGGCCAAGACTTGGTCGAAGTCGGCGGGCTTGACCAAGTGGTGGTCGAAGCCGGCTTCGCGCGACAGCCTCCGGTCGTCGTCCTGCCCGTAGCCGGTCATCGCGATCAGCACGACGCCCGCCGAGCCGGGGTTCGAGCGGATCCGGCGGGCCACTTCCAAACCGTCCAACTCCGGCAGTCCGATGTCGAGGAGCACCGCATGCGGCGAGTATTCGAAGGCCGCGTCCAATCCCGCGGGGCCGGTGTGGGCCATGCGGATTTCGTGCCCGAGCGACTCCAGCAGCATCTCCAAGCTCTCCGCCGCGTCCCGGTTGTCGTCCACGATCAGGACGCGCAGAGACGGCCCGCTCACTTCGGCCGTTGCGACCGGGATCGGCGGCTCCGCCGGAAACTCGTTCGTCACCGCCGGCAGCCGCACCGCAAACGCGCTTCCGACGCCGGGGGCGCTCGTCGCCTCGACCCGACCACCGTGCATCTCCACGATGCGCTAGACGAGGGCCAAGCCGATCCCCAACCCCCCTTGGGAGCGGTCGAGCGAGCGTTCCGCTTGCGTGAACAAGTCGAAGATGCGCGGGAGGAGTTGGGGCGCGATGCCGACGCCCGTGTCGCGCACCCGCACGACGCACTCGTCTCCCTCTCCCCGCAGGGACAATGCAATGCGGCCGCCGTCGGGGGTGTATTTCGCGGCGTTCGTCAGCAGGTTCACCACCACCTGCTCCAACCGGGAGGCATCGGCGTCGAGCCAGATCAATTCGGGCGGCAGTTCCACGGACAGTTCGTGCCCGTGCCGCTCGATCAACGGGAAAGCCGCTTCGACCGCCCGCTCCAGAATGCCGTTGGCCGCGACGCGCTCCAAGCGGAGTTGGATCCGGCCCGTGGTGATGCGGGAGACTTCCATCAAGTCGTCCACCAGCCGGGTCAATTGCCCCAGCTGGCGCTCGATGATGCCGCGGGCCTGCCGGGGGATAGGGGCTTCGCCCGGTTGGAGGCGGAGCAGACGCACGGCGTTTGCGATCGGGGCCAGCGGATTGCGGAGTTCGTGGCTGAGCATCGCGAGGAACTCGTCCTTGCGGCGGTCCAGGTCGGCGAGGGCCACCGCTTACTGCCGTGTGATCTCGACTAAGCGTTCGGCCCCGAGTTCGGAGGCTGCGAACGACGCATTCAACTTTTCCGCGACTTCCGTGAGTTCGTGTTGGCTCATCGAAGAGATGACGAGGGCTTGGTTCATCTCCATCGACGATTTCCGGAAGATCGCCACTTCGGTCGCATCCGTCACTTGGATCATGACGCCCGCGGGACGATCATCCGCGCCGAGGATGGCCCACACGGCGTAAGACCAATAAGCCGGTGGCGTGAGGCCCTCGTGCCTCTGTTCGATCAGGTTTTCGGGCGATCCGGATTTGTACACGCGGTCGAGGAGGCGCTGGCAACCGTTGTCGTCGCCTTCCGGCACGGCCTCGGCGAAGCGGCGGCCGATCAATTCACCCCGGCCTTTGCGGACGAGCCGGGCGAAGGCATCGTTGACGTAACGAATGCTGTGGCTGATCCCCTCCACGGCGACCATCGGCTGGGGGGATAACTCGGAAAAATACCGGCACAGGCGCGAGAGTTCAAAGACTCCGTCCCCGCCTCCCGCAACGTCGACCATGGCAGCTCCTGTCGATCCGAAAGTAGCCCGACCTACTTGGGATTCTCGCCCCAAGGACTGGGGACACCGGTGGTGAGGCCGCGGTAGCCGCGGAGCGGTTCGCCGATGGCGATGCCTTTGTCGGTCACGGTGTATTCGTGCATGTCGATGCTGTGCGGGCCGCCGCGCATCTTGACCACCAGCAGCATCCGGCGGTACTGCCCGTCGATCGAAACGTAGCGCAGGCGCACGATGTCGTCGGACAAGAACGAGATGGCGAAGTTGCTCAAATTCATCGAGATGAAGTCCTCTTCGATCTCGACGGTGCTGACGATCGTCACGCCCAACCGGGTGAGCGCCCCGATCATGCGGTACAGGGATTCCCGGAAATCGGTGCGGAAGCCGGGGGCGAGGGCCATCTCGAAGCCGACGAGCGAGTCGATGACCAAGCGCTTGGCTCCGATTCGCTTGACGGTCGCCACGATCTCGTGGACGGTTTCGTCCACCGACAGATCGAGCGGGCGCAAGTAGATGATTTCGAGGAGGCCCTTTTTCTGCGGCGACTCGAAGTCGAAGCCGAACGAGGCGGCCCGGCGCACGTACTGGTCGGGCAATTCCTCGAAGATGGCGACGATGCCCGGTTCGCCATTTTTTATGCCCTCGGCGATGAATTGCGTGCCGATCACCGACTTGCCCGAACCGGACGGTCCAGCCATCAGCAGGCTGTCGCCTTCGGGGATGCCGCCGTTCATCAGTTTGTCGAATTCGGCGATGCCGGTGGAAAGTCGCCGCTGTTGTTTGGCCCGATCCGATTTCCCGGTGAGGCCAAAGGTGCGCGGGAAGGTTTGCAATCCGCCGTCTGTGATGCGGAACGTGTGCAGGCCCGGCACGGTCTCCTGCCCGCGCATCTTCACGACTTGCAACTTCCGCACGATGGAGTTCCGCTCCGTTTGCTGGCTCAGCCACAACAACCCGTCGGCCACGGTGAAGACGGGATCGTGGCGGATTTCCGCTTCGAGGTATTCCCCGAGGAGGAACGTGGTCGCTTGCCACGTCGTCAGGTGCAAAGCCAATCGCTGGATGAAGCCTTGGAGTTCCAACTCGCCGCTGGGACCTTGGGATTTCCGCACGATCGACCGGAACGAATCCACGACGACGAAGGCGGGATTGCTGGCGACGACTTCGCGGGCGATCTCCTCGGCGACCTCGCTCAGCGACCTCGCTCAGATCTTTTTCGAGCACCACTTGGCTCAGGTTGATGAAGCGGATCGCCTTGTTCAACTTCTCGCCGTCGAAAAATCCGAACTACTGCTGGTAACGCAGCATCTTGATGGCCGGTTCCCCGAGCACGGTGAAGTAGAGCGCGGGCCGGGCCGGGGTGGCGTTGGCGAACAGGATCTGGTGCGCGAGCGTGGTTTTCCCGGAACCGGGCGCGCCCGCGATGATGTTGAACGAGAACTCCGGCAAGCCCCCGCCGAGGATCTCGTCCAAGCCCGGCACGCCGGTCGGCAGTTTCCGAATGGTCACTTTGTCCTGCGGGCTCATTGTTCTTCGCCTTTCGAGACTTCGACCTCGGTCCAAGCTTCGCCAACGATTCGACGGGTCAGCGACTCGCCGATGAACGTGGCCAGTAATGCCAGCAAATGCGCCACCAAAACCGATTGACCCGGCTCCGATTGGGCCGGGTCGATTCCTCCGAAGCCCGATATCCCGCCGTCGGACCGCACCGAGACGGCGGCGAGCGCCGGGGCGTCGGCTTTGGCCAGCACCAACGCCCGCGCCAGAAGGGAGGAGAACCCTGCGGCACCCATGAGGGTCGCGAGGGGGCCTCTGAGTTTGAGGCAGACGCGCGACGCGACGAGCGGATCGAGGCCATCGTGATCGGGGCGCGACGCTTCGAGCGAAAGAATTCGCCGGGCCAAATCGAGAATAGGGCTTGGGGGAGGGGTCACCCGCTCGACCTCGGTGTCAACGGCTCAGAGCCGGAGCGTCTTCGATGGAAAGAAGAGCCGATATTGTACGCGCTGCGGCACAATGGATGCCACAGGACGGACAATTGTGAGAAGTCCGGAATGGAGGAACTGAATACCGAGGGCCGGACTTGAACCGGCGACCTATCGCTTATGAAGCGACCGCTCTAACCGCTGAGCTACCCCGGCAACACCTGCAATTTACTCGAAAAGCCCACCCCGGCAAGGCGCGGTTGCTCCGAAGATACCGGCCGGAAATTCCCCGACCCGAGGACAACGGACATTCCAATCGCCCGGAAGATGGGCTATTCTTCCTACAGCCTTCCCAAACGCCTCATGTTCCGAATGTGCCCGAGCGGGACTTCCCCTCC
>JANOSQ010000132.1:0-1869 GCA_031415915.1 Fimbriiglobus sp.
CTGAGAATGCCGTCATTTGTTTTGCTTCGGTATCTTCGGTATCGACTAAATTCTTTGGCAGGTTGAGTGCGTCTTCATCCATCAGCCAGTACATGTAGATTCCGGCGCCGCGTGTAGCGTTGCTGAAAACTCCAGATGCTCCGTTCATAACTCCGTTCAAGCCGATGCCAATGCTACCAACTACAGCAGCCTTATCGACTTCGACCAAGATCTCCTTCCGCGCCGGGTCGAGTCGAATGTGTCCACCGGCGAACCCCGACCCACCGTTGAGGATGTATCCCCGGTACTCTTCCTTCACCGTGTGGGCATCGCCCGTTTCGGCCTGTGCGACCAAAGGCCTGCCCGCGATGATGCCGTCGGGATCCATCTCTTCGATGTCGTCGAAATTGTTGAACTTCGTCAGCGCGACCGCGTCGGCCCATTCCGCCACCCCGTACTGCGCGGCCCAGCGCTTGCCCATCGCGATTTCCCACTTGTCCGCGATGCCGTCATTGTCCGTGTCCACCGGGATCGAGAGTGTTCTCGTCAACTCGCGCTCGCCGTTGGGAGCGTTCGCATCGGCGATGAAAATCTTCGCCGTGAGCCGCGCCGCACCGCCGTAATCCTTGCACCAGAAATTCACCCACGTGTTCTCGGCCTCCATCTTGCCGCCGTAATGCCCGCCGTGCTCTTCGCCCGGACCGCCCATACGACCGATCGTGATTTTTGAGGGGGCTAAGGGAAGGAGGATCGGCCCTTCCCGGCCGTTCCGGCGGAACGAGTAGTCCTCGGTGTTGCCCGCGCCTTCTAGGCTTGGATCGGTGCGGTTCCCCGTGTAGCCGGGATCCGCGGAGACGAGGTCGATGATGAACTCGACCCTGTTGACGACATCAACGCTCTCCGTGCCAGCGCCATCGACCACCAGTTTCATGCGCTGCCCGGTGTACACCGGCACGTTGAAGCTGGTTCCGGTCGAAACCTTCGCATGGATCCCCCCGTAGCCCGGCAAGTAGTTTTTGGCCAAGTCGATCCCAGCGTCTAGCAAGCCGTTCTCCGCGTTCACGTCCAGATCGAACACCAAATCGACGTTGGCGATTTGGATGAACGCTTCGTTCGGCGTGTAAACCGAGTAGCCGGTGCCGGCGCTCAGGGCCAGCGTGATCCGTTCAATCTGATTTTCAAACGGTTCGTCGGGCGGGCCATAAGGCCCGTAGACCGCGTCGATCAGGGGGTGGATGTAGACGAAGGCTTGGCTCGCCCCGGCGGCGAACGTCACCGAAGTGCCGTTGCCCAAAATTGTGTAGTCCACGCCGAGTGTCGCCGCGTCCGACGCGGTGCTGCCGACCACGCCGAAGTTCACCGTCAGCGCCCCGGCGGTATTGTTGCGATTGACCACGAACCAACCGTTGGTGGGGCTCGTTTCCGTCGTGCCCGCGCCGGCCGTGATCCAGACCATCGTCGGATAGCCGTAGGATTGCGACGATCCGCCACCTCCTTCGGGAATCGGTGTCGTCGTCACCAGCCAGAAGCGGTCGTTGTAATCGAAGTCGCTGCCGAATGTCGAATAGGCCATGTCTTCGAGTTGAATGGCCCCGTCGAGGTACCGGAACGGCGCGGCGGCGGAGAACGCGCTCGGCCCCATCTGGTAGTTCAGCGTTTCGGAGCCGAATTGCACGGTGATGGCGCCGGCGAAGGCCAAGGTGACCGCTTCGCTCGCGCTGGCCGCTTCGACGATTGCCGATCCGGATTCATTCAAAGGCCATTGCGAGGCGTAGCTCAACGGGCCGGAGACGGTGGCCGCGGTGTCGCCGGGCGTTCCCACCCACTGGGATCCCATGCCGACGGCCCAGAGCGCGGGCATGACGAGATCCGGCAACTGCTCCGCGTTCA
>JANOSQ010000133.1:0-1942 GCA_031415915.1 Fimbriiglobus sp.
CGACCCCAGCAAGAAGTACCCGATCATCGTCTACGTCTACCCCGGCCCGCAGCAGGAAGGGGTGAGCCACACGTTCGCCGCGTGGTCGACGTACCAGCAGATGGCCCAACTCGGCTTCATCGTCATCCAAGTCGGCCACCGTGGCGGCTGCCCCGAGCGCAGCAAGGCCTACCACAGCTTCGGCTACTTCAACCTGCGCGACTACGGACTCGTCGACAAGAAAGCCGCCATCGAAGCCCTCGCCGGCCGGCACGCGTGGATCGACATCGACCGCGTCGGCATCTACGGCCACTCCGGCGGCGGGTTCATGTCCGGCGCGGCCATGCTCCAGAAGCCGTACAACGAGTTCTTCAAAGCCGCCGTCGCCAGCGCCGGCAACCACGACAACAACATTTACAACAACTACTGGTCCGAGACCTACCACGGCCTGAAAGAAGTGCCCGTCGAAGAGAAGAAGGAAGGGGCGACCCAAGGCGAAGGCACCCGCAAAGACGGGCAGCGCCGCGTCCCCCCGGCGGATGCGAGTACCGAGGTGGTTTCCCCCCCGCGGGCGCTGGTCGATCCGATGCTCTGGCAGACCAAGAGCGGCGACCTCCAGAAGAAGATCGACGACTTGAAGAAGCAATTCGCCACGGCGAACAAGGATCAAATCGAAGGGCTGGCCAAGGCGATGGCCGATCTGCTGAAACAACTCGACGAATTGAAAGCGACCGTCAAACCGACCGCGGAAGCCAAGCCGATCGAACTCCCCAAGATGCGGTTCGACATCAAGATCCCGACGAACGCGGAACTGGCCGCGAACTTGAAAGGGCACATATTGCTGGTCCACGGGGAGATCGACAACAACGTTCACCCGGCGAACACCATGCGGCTCGTGGACGCGCTCATCAAAGCGAACAAGCGCTTCGAGTTGCTCATCATCCCCGGCGCCCGCCACGGCTTCGGCCCGGCCCAACCCTACTTCACCGACCGCATGTGGGATTTCTTCGCCGAGCACCTGCTGGACGATCGACAGACCAAGTCGGACATCAAAGAGCGCGAATCGAAGAAGAAGTGAGCCATCCGGAGAGTGATCCGTTCGCTCCGCGAGCGACGCGTCTACGCGCCGGATGCGTGAGCGACGGACCGCAGGCCTCTCGGCAAGTTCCGAAGCTTATCCCGATGCAATCGGTCCGTCGCTCACGCATCCGCTCGTATCACGACCGATTTGGCTATGGCGAGGTTTCTGAAAAAGTGAGTCGGGTCGTCGCAGAGCCACGGGTTGTTCTTAGCTCTGCGACGATCCGCAATCAGCGGTCGATCTCACACCGCTTCCGTGATATCGAAGCCCTTGCGGTACTCGCGGAAGAGCATGTCGTTCGCCTTGGCCACGTCGCCGCCGATGAACTTCTCGGTCTTCGGGTCGATGGTCAGCTTGCGGCCCATCATGCCCTTCTCCGCCGTGAGATCGACTTTGTTATCGGCGAGGTGGGCCCTCATCCGCTTGTACGCTTCGCCGCTTTCTGCGTTTCCGCCGAACGCGTTGAACCGCTCGACGAGGTTCGCGGGCGTGCCGAGGCGATAGCTGATGTTGCCGAGGTGGCACAGCGCGGCGCTGAGGTGGCCTTCCTCCACGTCGCAGTTGAGGTCGGAGTGCTTTCCACTGCGCGCGGCCTTCACGAAGTTGTCGAAGTGCATCTGGTCGCTGCCGCCCTTGAACTCGAGCACTTTCTTGCCGTCCGCGTCGTACGCGATGCCGCTACTGTAGCTCGGGCACACGACATAGCCCTTGTCGCCGAACCAGATGTTGCCGACCTTCGCGCCCTTGTAGTCTTTGGTTTCGAGGCCGCGGACTTCGAACAGCATCTGGGCCGTGCCGTAGTCGTAGAGGCTGAGCATCGTGTTCGGCGTTTCGCCGTCGTCGACGTAGCCGAAGCGGCCGCCCACGCTGACCACGCTCATC